>SKGV01000031.1 GCA_007117275.1 Methylophaga sp. | reverse complement strand
GTTCATGTCACGTGTCCACAGGCCTGCACCTAAGCCAAACTCGGTGTCGTTGGCTATCGCCAGTGCTTCGGCCTCATCTTTGAAGGTAGTGACTGAGACAACCGGGCCAAAAATTTCTTCCTGGAAGATGCGCATTTTGTTATGGCCTTTCATCAGCGTTGGTTCGATGTAGTAACCTGAGTCAAACTCAGCGCCGAGCTGTTCAACATTGCCGCCCATCAGCAATTGCGCACCTTCTTGTTTGCCGATTTCAACATAGCTCAGAATCTTTTCAAACTGTTCCTGTGAAGCTTGTGCGCCGACTTGAGTTTCAGTATCCAGCGGATTGCCACGCTTGATTCGCTTGGCCCGTTCCATGACTACGGAAATGAAATCGTCGTAGATGCTTTCCTGAATGACTGCACGTGAAGGGCAGGTACAGACTTCGCCCTGATTGAAAAACGCCAGCACCAAGCCTTCTGCACACTTGTTAATGTAGTCTTCTTCCTGACGCATGATGTCTTCGAAGAATATATTAGGTGATTTGCCGCCGAGCTCAACGGTCGATGGAATGATGTTATCCGCCGCATATTTCATGATTAATGAACCGACAGGCGTTGACCCAGTAAAGGCGATTTTGGCAATGCGGGGACTGGTAGCAAGCGCTTTACCAACCACTGAGCCGGCGCCGTTGACCACATTGAGTACACCGGGTGGCAGTAAATCTTCAATGACCTCAACAAGCTTCAAGATCGAGACGGGCGTTTGTTCTGCAGGCTTGAGTACGATGCAGTTACCGGCCGCCAGGGCAGGTGCCAGTTTCCATGCGGCCATCAGCAATGGGAAGTTCCAAGGAATGATTTGACCGACTACACCCAATGGCTCGTGAAAATGATAGGCCACCGTATTGTCATCAATTTCACCAATTGAGCCTTCCTGGGCACGGATACAACCGGCGAAATAACGGAAGTGATCCGCTGATAATGGTATGTCAGCGTTCAGTGTTTCACGAACTGCTTTACCGTTGTCCCATGTTTCTGCGACCGCCAACATTTCCAGATTGGCTTCGATCCTGTCTGCAATTTTCAACAAAATGTTGCTGCGTTCCATGACTGAGGTTCTGCCCCAGGCATCTTTGGCGGCATGAGCTGCATCCAGGGCAAGCGTAATATCTTCCTCAGTCGATTGTGGCATTTCACAGATCACCTCGCCGGTGACGGGGGTGGTGTTGGGCGTGTAGTTGCCTTTAACCGGCGCTATCCACTGACCGTTAATGAAGTTCTCATAGCGTGATTTGAAGCTAACGACCGCGCCGTCTGTTCCTGGTTTTGCATAAATCATGGGGTCTCTCTCAGTTTTATGGTTATGTATGAAGGGTTTCAATGGTCCAGAATAAAGCTGTACTCTCTCACTATGCTTGACCTTGATTCCAGATTACTTGACTCACAGTCCAGTTCAGTCTCAAAATCCAAATACCGTCATCCAAAGACACATTGCCATGCAAATTGATAAATTCGCGCTGGACCAGCGTCGGGAACACAGAAACCTTCTTGTAGAAAACAAGCTCACTTTCAACGGTCCTGAAACTGAGTTGAGTATATACGATACCTACCGCTCAGCAAGTGGCGTGGGTTTAGATGCCCAGCAGCTGCTGTTCTGTGGCATGGTGGCCGGGCGCAAGGTCATGCATGATTTCAGGCAACAGCATGCAGAGCAGTTTCTTCCGCATGAGTCCTACGTCATGCCGCCGGGCGAGTACGTTGAGATTGATTTTCCTGATGCGGACGAGTTTAACCCGACCACCTGTTTGACAATCGAGATTTCAAGAGATCGCATTGAAACTATCTCCGAGCGAATGCGCGACCTGACACGTCTGGATGTCGTAGACCATGACTGGGAATATCAGCCAAAGATCATCCACACCCACCACACCGATGAAACTCAGCAGCTTCTGGAAAGACTGGTGAAGCTGTACACCAATAACGATCCAGACAGGGAAATCATGCTTGATCTGGGTGTTTCAGAACTGGTGATTCGTTTACTACGCGAGCAGGGCAGAGAAATCTTGCTGAGTTACTGCCATCAGGCACCGGACAGCTCAGGCATTACCGCGGCTATCAGCTGTTTGGAAAAAAATCTGACCTCCCCTCTGGACATTGATCAACTCTGCCGCAAGGCGTGCATGAGCCGCAGTCGTTTGTATGTGGAATTCAAAAAACAACTTGGTTGCACACCGGGCGAATTTCAACAGCAAATTAGGTTGAAATCAGCCGCTGATGCAATACGCAGAGGGCAGAGCATCACCGAAGCGTGCTACAACCATGGTTTTACCGATCTGAGTCATTTCAGTCGTCGATTTAATCGCTTATTTGGCTGTTCACCGAGCATTTTCAAATCAAGCAAGTCAATCCCCCATAGCTAGGCACCGAGCTTGTTTGAACGACAATTGCGCTAGCCTGTCATAATAGAGAGACATTTTCGGGCCAATCCCGGCCCGACACCACAGATATAGGTCATACTGGCATCCATGCTTTGCACCCACTTTCGCCACAATTCGCTAGCCGTTTTGGCGCTTGTTGTGTTGTTTTGTGCTGGAATGGCAAGCGCGGATACGACGAGCCCCAGAATAGAAATCAGCCTTGAGGGCGCCCCGTCGGGGCAAACGGATGCATTACTGAATGGCTTGGGCATCGTCAGACAGCAATACAGTGCTCGGTTATCTGAACGTCTGGTTAATCGACTGCACCTGCAGGCAATCGATGAATTGCACGCTATGCTTGAGGTGTTCGGCTACTACCACGCAGACATTGACGCCAGTCTTGAGCGACAAGGTACCCTGTGGATAGCACAGTATGCGATCTCACTTGGGGAGGCTGTGACTGTTGAGCAGCTCAGCGTCAATGTCACGGGTTCAGCGGATTCTGATGCTGCTTTTATTCAACTTCTTGAAAACTTTCCGATAAACCCGGGTGATAATTTCAGTCACCCCACCTACGAGTCTGCCAAGCGAGATATTCTTCGACTGGCCGCCGAACGGGGTTATTTTGATGGTGAATTGACCAGGCAAAGAGTTAATGTTGATTTAGAGAAAAATACGGCAAGTATCTATCTGGATTATGATTCTGGGCAAAGATATTATTTTGCCAAGCCGCGGTTTCCCAAAACAGTGGTCGGTGAACCTTTACTTGAGCGACTGACCCCGTTTGCGGCAGGCGACCCATATGAAGCCAGTCAAGTTTTGGCACTGCGAAATAGTTTAAACAACAGCGGCTACTTCGATATGAGCTCAGTTCAGGTGCTGACCGATGAGCGCGCCAATGGCGAAGTTGACCTGGCGATTGAGTTAGAGCCAACTGCAAAGCACCGTTATACCGCTGGCATCGGTTACGGGACAGATACCGGCGCTCGACTGGGGCTTGGTTGGGAAAACCGTTATGTTAATCAACGCGGTCATCGCTTGTCAGCCGATGCGCGTTTGTCACAGGTGACTAATCGTATTGGCAGTGAATACCTGATGCCTTTTTGGAGTGAACGGATTAGCGCGGTCGGTTTCACTTCAGAATTAAAACAGCAAAAAACTGATACCAGTGAAAGTCGTGCTTTTACGCTGGGTAGTTTTTACAGCACCACGCGTTTCGGCTGGGATGAAACCGGCAATATTCGCTTACTCAATGAGCGGTTCGAAATCGCCGATGATAAGACAACTTCCACGCTGTTAATTCCCGGCATCACTTGGAGTCGCACCTGGGCGGATAACACGCTTTTCAGCCGCCGTGGCGCAAACCTGTCGTTGACTTTGTCAGGTGCGTCGGAGTCAGTCTTATCCGATATCACATTTGGTCAGATGATCGTGAGAGGCAAACTGATTCGTGGCTTGGGTGAACGCGGACGATTTATCACGCGAGCTACTCTCGGGGTCACCGAAGTCAACGATTTTGACCGTTTGCCCAGCTCGTTGAGATTTTTCGCAGGTGGTGACAGCAGTATTCGTGGTTTTGACTTCGAGTCACTCGGTCCAACCGACAAAAATGATGAAGTCATCGGTGGGCGCTACCTCGCCGTGGGTAGTATTGAGTACGAGCATATGTTTTTGCAGAATTGGGGCGCTGCCGTGTTCACAGATTTTGGTAATGCTTTTAACCGTTGGAATGACACCATAGAATACAGCCTCGGTTTAGGGGTTCGCTGGCGTTCGCCCGTTGGATTAATTCGTGTGGATTTTGCCAGAGGCATCTCCGCTGATAACAATCCGTTTGCCTTTCACATTGTCATAGGTCCCGACTTTTAATGAAACGCGCACTGAAACTGGCCTTTCATGCACTACTGGTGAGTATTGCACTGATCATTGCGGCGGTCACATGGCTGATGACCACAAGCTCAGGCTTTCAATACGCAATGGAAGCGGCAGAGCGCTTTGTGCCGGAACTGAAAGTCGGTAAAGCAGAGGGTCGCCTGGGAAGTGTTTTTTCACTAGAAGCGATTCGTTACGCTTCTGATCAGGGACCCGTGATTGAAATTGCCAGCGTTAAGATGCGTTGGCAACGATTGGCACTTCTGCGCGGCAAGGCAAAAATAACTGAACTTGAAATCAACGATCTGAATATCATCGATCGTCACATACCTCGCACTCAAAAAGATGTCACCGCACAGGTCGAAATTGCCTTGCCTATCGCTATCGAAATCGAATCACTCAGTTTGGATAGGCTCAACTACACCTCAATCGAGGGTGATGTTGTTAACGTACTCAATCAGCTTAGCAGTCAATTGTATCTGCGTCATTCAACCTTATCGTTGGCCTCCTTGACACTTGAACGCGATGAACTGCAACTGCAACTGGCCGGTTTGCTTGACCTCAAGCCGCCTTATTCGATGGAGCTTGTTACTGATGTCAATGTGCAGTTACCGGACTTACCCTCACTGGGCTTCTCTGGAAAGGTAGCAGGCGACACCACTTTATTGCGCGTTCAGCAAACGAGTCGGTCACCCTTAGAGGCACAGTTAGAGCTCGAATTATCGCAACTGTTGGGGCAGTTCGGCTGGCAGATTGACGTCGCCGGAGGGCGATGGCATATCGCTGACTTTGTTGACCAACAAACGCCACAGATCAGTGGCTTAACCTTATCTGCCAGTGGTGATCTGCAATCGATTGACGGCACACTGCAGTTTGATTGGGTTCAGGCCGATGTACCAGAGTTGGCAGTTGCTGCAGACTTTTCCAGTGGCGGTTTTGATGACTGGACGGTCAATGTTCATGCCAGTGTTGATGGTAGAAGTGAACTGAATCTTGCCGGTCGAATTAATGCGCTGCTGACCGGAAATCCGGATATTGATGTGACGGGTGATTGGTCAGATATTATCTGGCCATATGACGATGCAGAGCTGCTATTGAAGCACAGTCAGGGCCGTTTTTCAGTAGCAGGTGATATGGATGGCCTGCTGATAGCCTTAAGTGCCACGGCTGAGCTAGGCGGTGATGGGCGAATACCAGCCCAGCAACTTCAATTAGACGGTCGTATTCAAGCCAGTTTGCATCATGCTGCGATTGAACATCTCGAATTAGCCAGTGAACTGGGGCGTTTGTCTGCAAATGGACATATTGATTGGGCGGATCAACTGCGTGTTTCGCTAGACAGCGAGTGGCATCAGATACGCATACCTGAAAGGCTGACGCCGGTCAGTATTCGAAGTCCAGAGGGTAGTCTTCAATTGCGAGGTGATGACAATGGTTTTGTCCTGACCAGCGATATGTCTTTGCTGGTGGATCAACAGCTTTTGCAGTTGACGCTCAATGGCGATGGAAATGCGTCAGGCTTTGAGCAATTTGAAGTGTTCTTAGGCCATGCGGCTGCGAGTGCCGCCTTTAGCGGAGCTGTCGCCTGGCAAGATGTTATCAGCGTCGCCGGTAACATAACGTTCAAGGACTTCAATCCCGGTATCCTGCTGAAGGACTGGCAGGGACACCTTCAAGGTCAAGGGCGGTTGGGCTTTAAGCTTGAAGATGATGAATTACAACTATCAGCCAGCAATGTGCACATCGAAGGTGTGTTACGCGAATTGCCAGTGTTACTGCAAAGCGAACTGAGCTATCAGGATTCCGTATTAGATGTCCCCATGTTGACTTTATCCAGTGGCGGGTCATCAGTATACGTCCAAGGCAAAATGACCGATGTATTAGCGTTTGAGTGGCATCTCGACTCACCTGATCTCAGTAATTTTTATCCAGAACTGGCCGGTCAGTTATCGGCTAACGGCGTGCTACGTGGTAACACAAAAAAACCTGACATCACAGCTGAGCTTCATGCACAGGCAGTTAGCTGGCAACACTACGCACTGGGTCAACTCACTGCCGATATCAGTGTGCGCGACGGTGGCGAAGATGAACTCCACATCAGCATGCAATTGAATGATCTGCTGCTCGATGAGTTTGCACTCGAACAAGTATCGCTTAATCTATCCGGCGCGCTTGATGATCATGCACTGTCGGTTCAGGCACAGGCAGCGGACGGGTTACTTGACAGTCTTTTTGTAGGCAGCTTGCGCGATGAGATCTGGCAAGGAACCATTAATAGACTTACTTTTGACAGTAAAATCAGTGGCTTGTGGCAGCTTTCTAATGCAGGCGAACTGATGCTTTCAGCCCTAGCTGTCAATCTGGAGCAGCACTGCTGGCGTTCACGCGATTATGGTCAATTGTGCTTGCAAGCACAGTCAGATGTGCAGAGGAACTGGCAGGCCAGCGGCAACTTTGCAGAATTGCCTGTGGCACTTGCCAATCCGTTTATGAATGAGTTTGCCGAACTGGCAGGGCAGTTAACCGGGCAGTTTCAATTAGCTGCACAAGCGGGTGCAATGCCGATAGGTCTGATTCAGCTTGAGCTCGGCGAAGGATCGGTGCAGCTGTCAGAAGCAATTATTGATCAGCAACAGCCGGTCAATCTCGATAGTGTTACGCTACAGGTGAAGCTTGAGCAAGATCACACCACGCTTAATTTTCTGCTACAGCCGGACATAGACGGGGTGGTAGCGCTTGATTTGTCAGTAACCACGGCAGATCTGGCAACGATTATCAATGCGCCTGAACAGGCGGCATTGTCTGGCCAACTCACGATGGCAATTGCGGATCTTGCTGTGCTCAATCTAAGCGGCCCCGCATACGATGATTTGACAGGACGCCTGACAGTTGATGCCTGTATTTCGGGTGATATAGCAAAACCCCAGATAAATGCAGAGATTTTGCTGGCTGAGGCGGCTGTTGAATTGATCGAGCTTGGCATACTACTGAGCGCCATCAATGCTGAACTCAGCGGTGATATGCATGGTTTTGTGCTGACCTTATCGGCGCGTTCCGGAGAGGGTGACCTGAGCGGAAGCGGCGAGTTGAGCTTTGTCGATTCAGAGTGGCAGTTTCATGCCAGACTGGATGCTGAACAGTTTGAATTAATGAGTTTGCCAGAAGCCTATGTCGTTGCATCATCGGCATTACGCTTTGAAGCCAGTCAGCATGATGTGTCTGTTCGTGGCGATATCACTATACCAACGGCAGAGCTTGCACCGCTTCAATTCAACAGCACGGTGAGTGTCAGCGATGATGTTGTGGTGCTTGGGCGTGACCCCGAGGAGCAAATCACCCGCCCGATGACAACCCATATCGATGTCAACGTGATCTTCGGTGACGCAGTTGTTATCAACGCGATGGGGTTTAATGGACGGCTAACGGGACAACTCAGAGTCAGCGGCGATCCCAATACACTTATGCAGGGAAATGGTGAGATCGTGCTGACAGATGGCAGTTATGATGCCTATGGTCAGCAGTTGCGGGTCAACGACGGTCGTATTGCCTTTGCTGGGACTGCAATCGATAACCCGAATCTGGATATTCGTGCGGTTCGAACCGGCACAGGTTTCACCGCCGGTATTCATATTCACGGCCCTGCGGATAATCCTCAGGCAAGCCTGTTTTCAACGCCGAGCATGAGTCAGGACAACATCCTTTCACATATTTTGCTGGGTCGCCCGTTAATGCAAGCTAATGACACAGACGCAACTTTTCTGGCGTCAGCGGCCACTCGTCTCGGTATTCGAAATGGCGCGATGATAGGTGAGCAGATAGCCAGCAGTTTTGGCCTGGACAGTTTTTCTGTCAGCGGCGACACACCTGAGTCAACCGCAGTGGAAATTGGTAAATTTCTCTCCCCCAGGTTGTATGTTAGCTATGGCATTGGCGTCCTTGAGCCCATCAGCACCATGCAGCTGCGCTACACCTTGAGTCGATTATTCACGTTGAGAGCTGAGTCAGGCATTGAAACAGGGGTCGACTTGCTCTACACGCATGAACGTCGTTAATGCGTGAGCCAGATAACAAAAAACCCCGATTAAGCGGGGTTTTTTGTTGGAAAGCATTGAGGCTTAGCTAATGAGACTAGACGCGGTTCTTCTCACGAATTTCGTCCAGCGTCTTGCAGTCGATGCACAGTGTTGCTGTTGGCCTTGCTTCCAGGCGACGTATGCCGATTTCTGTGCCGCAAGATTCGCAGAAACCGTAGTCGCCCTTGTCAAGGTCTTTGAGGGACTCTTCGATTTTTTTGATCAGCTTGCGCTCACGGTCACGGGTACGCAATTCAAGCGTGAATTCTTCTTCCTGCGTCGCCCGATCGTTGGGGTCAGGAAAATTGGCCGCTTCATCTTGCATGTGATGGACCGTACGATCAACTTCTTCCATCAACTGCGCTCGCCAGTCCTCAAGGATTTTGCGGAAGTGCTTGGCCTGTTCCGCGTTCATGTATTCTTCGCCCTTTACTGTTTCATAAGGGGTGAAGCCACCATCTGTCTGACTCGAGTCCATGTTGGAAACCTCATACTTTCAAAAATCAAGGCAGCATCTATACCAGATGCTTCAAGCATGTGCAAAAATTAACGACACACAGATACGATTTATCAACGGAAAAATGGGTTTATGCCTGCGCTTAAAGCTGTGATTTTTAACTTGAATGCTGCGCTGACACACCATTGGGTGGAGTGTCAGAGGCAACACGCCATGGCGATTGTGTTGACTGTCAGCCAGCAAAATACTCAAAAACCGGTGGCTACCCGTGGGAGTGTCGCTGAACCTCCTTGCGAGATGGATAGTTACTCGTCAACCAGGCACATTCATGCTGAGGCGGATTCTTTTGTTCTGCCTATGCCCAAACAACTTGATTATCGGACGATTTATGCTTGAACCAGCTGGCCGTGCTGCACAGATTGAACCTTTTCGTGTTATGTCTTTATTGGCGGAAGCTCGACAACTGGAAGGTGAGGGCCGAGATATTGTGCATATGGAAGTGGGGGAGCCAGACTTCATCACTGCCACACCGATTATTCAGGCTGGCATAGAGGCACTTCAGGCAGGACACACGCATTACACAGCGGCCACCGGATTGCCGCAACTTCGGCAGGCGATTGCCGACTGGTATGGGCATAACTATCAGCTTGATATTGCCGCCAATAGAGTTATTGTCACACCGGGAGCCTCAGGGGCCTTGCTGCTGGCTTTTGGAGCCTTGCTAGAGCGTGATAGACAGGTAATGCTGGCGGATCCCGGCTATCCATGTAATCGGCATTTCGCCCGCTTTATCGAAGGACGTGTTAACACTGCTAATGTTGATGCAAGCAGTAACTTTCAACTCAATGCAACGCTGGTTGCTAAACATTGGAATCAACAGACAGATCTGTTGTTACTGGCTTCACCGTCAAATCCAACTGGGACCGTATTGGAACAAAACCAGCTTGCTCAGATAGCCGAACAGGTCAGGCAGCGAGATGGACAGTTGATTGTCGATGAGATTTATCATGGTCTGACCTACGATGGTTTTGTAGCACCGACAGTGCTGTCAGTTGATGAGGGTGCGATTGTTATCAATAGTTTTTCCAAGTTTTTTGGTATGACTGGCTGGCGACTGGGCTGGCTGGTCGTGCCGGAAAGATGGGTCGCGGTGATGGATAAGCTGGCACAAAATCTGTTTTTGGCAGCGCCTACCGTAGCTCAACATGCGGCCCTGGCGGCATTTCAGCCAGAAACACTGCAGATTCTAGAGCAACGACGCCAAGCATTTGAGCAGCGCCGAGATCATTTGCTACTCGGCCTCAAACGCTTGGGTTTTATCATTGACAGCCCGCCACGCGGTGCATTTTATATCTACGCCGATTGCAGCGCTTTGTTGGATAAGGAAACACCCGACAGCATTCAATTATGCCAGCGCTTATTGCATGAAGCAGGTGTGGCGGTCACGCCGGGTGTTGATTTTGGTCAACATGGTGCAGCGCACCATTGCCGTTTCGCCTACACTAATGAGCTGAACCGTTTGGACGAGGCACTGATACGCATTGGTGACTGGTTACAACAGCGATGATGGAATGTTCTGCGGCTGAGCAGGTCGAACGTCGGGATAATCAATGTTTACAGTCCAATTTAACCTTGAACAGCGCACTATTTGAGAGAGACCAATGCCTGAATTTGATGATGATCCTGAGGAAATCCTTTGTCATTGCAGTGGTACGACGCGAGGAAAAATCAAAAGTCTGGTAGCCAAAGGCGCGGACAGCATTGATAAGGTCGGCAAGGCCACAGGGGCCAGTTTTGGCTGTGGCGCCTGTGATTATGATGTTGAGCAGTACATCGCCGAGCTAACCGGGCAGTAATCAGCAGTCTTGCTGCCAGTTTTATTGTTTGGTCGTGTGTGGCAATAGCTCGGCATCCCTAGATACCGAGAGCAATGCTAATTGATGTGTTATCAGACCCTTAGGGAAGTTGCACAGCGTGTGGTGCTACCCAACCAGCTTGACGGTGTTCGGTAACCACAGTGGTGTATACACCGCCACGGACATTAAAGACACCAGTGACGCGCATAAAACGTGGATCGATGGCCGCCACCAGATCAGTCAAAATCTGGTTGGTGAGCTTTTCATGAAAACCGCCTTCTTCTCGGTAGGTCCAGAAATAGAGTTTCAAGGATTTTAGCTCGACACATTTCAAGTCGGGCACATAATCGATCTTGATTGTGGCAAAATCGGGTTGCCCCGTTTTGGGACACAAACAGGTAAACTCTGGTGTCTCAATGTGAATGGTATAATCTCGCTCGGGTGCAGCGTTATCAAACGTTTCCAATTGTTTGCTAGGTTGGGTAGACATTAAAACTCTCTGAAATGACGAATAAAAAGCAACATTATCCCTTAGTTGGCAGATTAAATTAAGTGTTAGAAATAATCATCCTGACAATTCTGATTGTAGCCGCATTTATCGCCGCTGGCTGGTACACACACAATCGTAACCAACAACAGGCGCAGGCATTTGAGCGAGAACTGGATCCGGATTCAAATAATGCCGGCAGCCAATTTCACCGACGCTATGACGCTGTTTTTGACCAAGAGTTGCAAAACGATCAAGACAGTGATGCAGATACCCCCAAAATCCTGCTGGATGACGACATCACCCTGCAGGACTTAGAAAATTTCACCCTGACCTCACCACAACATGATATGGCACAACCAGCAGACGTACTTGCTCAGCCAACAGAAGATCCTGCGGCTGAGTTAGATCACATCATTGCGCTGACCATCATGGCGCCGGCTGAGAGGCTGTTTACTGGAAAGGCGGTCAAACATCTTCTGGATAGTCACGATCTGCATTTCGGTGACATGCAGATTTTCCATCGCTATGAAAGCGTCCATCGTACTCAGCCGCTTTTCAGCGTGGCGAATATTCTTGACCCAGGCACCTTGTTACCAGACCAGATACCCTCATTACAGACACCCGGCTTGCTGCTGTTTGCGCGTTTGCCCGGACCAATCGACGGCATGGCATTGTTAGATTTGCTGTTGGAAAGTGCCCAGCAGATGGCCGCAGAGTTGGGTGGTGTGCTATGTGATGAGCAACGCCAGCCATTGACCGACACTACCATTGAGTCAATGCGCAATCGGATTATCGACAGTAATCTCACTCAACAAAATCAACATACGTCAGGTAGTGAATGACTCTCTCAACTGAATTGCAGCAACGCGTGACCAGTCTGCGCGAGCAAATCAACTATCACAACCACCGTTACTACGTCC
>SKGV01000114.1 GCA_007117275.1 Methylophaga sp. | reverse complement strand
CTCAGCCTGCTAACCGGCCAGCCACACGCGCCGATTGAGCCGGCTACCTTGATTGCGCTGGAACTGAACACTGACTGGAACGCCATCTTGTCGCAACCGTTAAGGTTGCTGCACAGATTTCAGCCGGGTCGGCAGCGTCGGTGAGGCGTTTGCGGCAGCATGCATCTTTTGTGCAACAGGCCATGCAGTTGCAATAGCAATGACCCGAGATGTTTGCAGCGCTAGAATCGGCTGTTGGCTAACGGCAAGTGAATCCTCGCCACATTTTGTTTAGAATGCCAAACATGTCACACGACCATGCTTGGCAATTAATGCCTGATTTTGCACCACTCGATACTGTATTTGGTAGTCTTGACGCTGTCTTTGAGCTGCAAGGCGAGAGTGTCACCCAAGATAAACTCTCCGAAGTGATTCGTGTTCAAGTGGGCGGACAGCGGTTTTATGTCAAACGCTATCACCGGGCGGGTAAAGGCTTAAAGCAATTTCTGGGGCGCTCACGCATCAAGTCGGAATGGCTCAATCTACTGTTGTTCAGCAAACTGGGTATCCCAACCGCCCCTGTGGTTGCCTATGGTGAGTGCAGGGCGCTAGGCATCTTTAAACGTGGCGCTTTAGTCACTCAGGAAGTGCCAAAAACACAAGATTTGGCCGAGCTTGCCCGCAACAATGACGCCCGGCTTGGCAGCGCTGATTGGGTCAAGGCCATCAGTCAACAGATTGCCGATGCATTAAGACGCATGCATCAGCGGCAATTTGTGCACAATGATTACAAGTGGCGAAATCTACTGGTCGATCAACAGAACACGGTCTATCTGATTGACTGCCCGCTGGGTGCGGTTTGGCCCAAACCTATTTTTTTACGCCGGAGATTTAAAGACTTCAGAGCGCTGGATCGAGTAGCCAAGTACAAATTACGCGCAACACAGCGTTTGCGTTTTTATCTGCAATACGCCCAAAAAAACCGTTTAGAGCCCCAAGACAAGTATTTTCTTCGTCAGTTGCTTGGCAAGCCAGAGCGACGTATCAGCAGCTTTGCCCCGGAAAGAACTTCACGGCAAGACTGAGCAATACTCACCGTCAGCTTTAATGACAAAGCCGCGCAACCCATGGGTTGTTGCCGAGCGTTGCACATCGATGTGACGCACGTTTGACCATCGTGGCCCGTGCTTGACCCATGATAGCAACGATTCAAGTGCTTCGACGGGGCCCTCAGCACGAATTTCAACCCGTCCATCTGCAAGATTTCTCACCCAGCCAGTCACCTTGAGATGTTCTGCGGTGCGTTGAGTGGCGGCCCGAAAGCCAACGCCTTGCACACGACCCTCGACCAGCAGGTGATAGTGTTGCAGCTGCATCGCTCGGCGCTGCCTGGCTTAGGAAGACTGCTTCTTATCCAACATATTGGTTTTACAATAATTGATCACAATGATCGACAAGCCCAGCAATAGAATCGCCAATGCAACGCCAAGCAAGCGCCAGGTATCAATGTTTTTCATATCGAGAATCAGATAGCGAGCAAGCGCAACGATGCCGATGTAGAGCGGAAATTTTATCGGCAACTCACCCGACTGGTAGTACACCGCCACCATAGTGAGCACTTCAAGATAGATGAACATCAACAACAAATCGGTGAGCAATACGGTGCCGTTTTGCACCATAAAATCAATTTCGATGCCGATGGCGATCAGCGTTGCAACGGCAACCACAATCAGCCCTAGGTCCTGAGCGATTGCCATCAACTTCATTACTATCTGTTTAATACGATTACCCATAAATCCATTACTCTCATGACGTGGTACCAAGACCAGCGGACTCTGAATCTTAGCAATCAACATGGGGCTTGACTTGTGCGAGCATCCGAAAATGGTTGCAGAACTGGATTTTCAGACAAGTACCAGCGGTTCATGAAGTTTATTGAAATCATCATTGATAGGTCAGTAGCTGACCCCTAATTTTCCAGCCAGTCGTGAGTACGCCAACTCCCATGGTTAAGCTCACCTGCCTTCGCCAGATTACAAAACTTCACTCACCAACTCGATTATCTTGATAAGCCCTGGAAGTGGGAATTTCATTTGAAACCATCTACAACTGGGGTAGTAAATACGCGGGACTTGTGATGAACGAAGCAAAACGGCTGAATCAGGTCGAGTCCGAAAACGTTGAGCTCAATCAAAGACTCTGATCCGACTAATAACAGGCATGTTATTCTTTAGCGATAAGATATAATTGCATGGCAACCACCAAAACCATTGTAATTTGATAATTTTTTGTTGACGGCGTAAACGGTAATTAAAGGAACTCCTGATAATGATAAAAAGCATCCTTAAAATTGGACTCTCGTTTTTCGTATTGATTGCTGCTGTTTCATACATTTTTCCCGATGAGTTAGCAGCGATATTAGAACTGGCAACTGCGGTGATGATTGTGAACTCGTTGCCTTAATATCCACCGATTAAGTTCCATCGGTGTGTGTCGGTGTCACCTGCCGATGCTGCAATGCCCGCAGCGATGGTGCGCACAATTCTTATAAATAACGGCTGGCTAAATAGTCTAAAGTCCTGCAGTCTGAAGTACTGGCAATGAGTCGTGTGGCTGCTCGAATGAGTAGCCGCTCATTCCTATAGCACTGGATTGTTGTATCGATACCAGAAAAAACATACTATGTCGCAGCTGTGGCATTGCAATCAATTAGCTCGTTTGCTTGAGCGAGTTTTATCTTCGAATCGTGTGCTGATGGATCGCCTCAATGCGGATCTATCGCGACAATTCATTTTGATTTATTGGGCGTTTTGTCTCGGTAGTTCGGATATTTATGCCAGGGTTTTGACCTGCGGCGTTTCCATGTGGTGATGGGAATGGAAGCTACCACTTTTAATTATAACAACAACAAAATGTGCTAGATGCCGTCAAGGTTGGCGTTTCTGGTGGAGATTAATAATGAAAATAATAACATGGCTAGCCTCCTTGCTCTTTATTGCGGTAGGTCTTCAGGGTCTTCAGTTAACACCGGTAGCAGGTATTCTTCTGACCTTCTTAGGGATTTATTTGCTTCCTCCCATGACGAGGTTAATTACGGAAAAGGCAGACTTTGCTTTGCCGAAATGGGGCAAATTTTCACTTTTTATCGTGGGTTTATTTTGTGTTGGGCTAGTTTTGGAAGCTGCGTCAGAGAGGGATAACTTAATTGCTCAAGGTCTATACGAAGATGGTGTGGTCGCTTTGGATCGTGGTGATTTAGACAGCGCAGTTGATGCATTCCAACAAGCTGCACGTTTATTCAACGGCGCACCGGACTCATTTAATT
>SKGV01000168.1 GCA_007117275.1 Methylophaga sp. | reverse complement strand
TGGCAAAGCCATAGCCCGGATAAAGACTGTCCAGCTGTTCCATTTCCTCATCTCTGGCGACTTTGGCTAAAATCGAGGCAGCTGCAATCGCAGGTTCGGTTAAATCTCCTTTGATCACTGTGGTCACCTGACAATTCAATGTTGGCGCATGAGTGCCATCGACCAGCACATGATGCGGCGCTATCGGTAAAGCCATAACTGCTCGCTGCATGGCCAGTAAGGTTGCTTGCAGAATATTCAGCTGATCGATTTCATCAACTTCTGCCCGTCCTAGCGCCCAAGCCAGCGAGTGTTGTTTGATCAAAGGCACTAGTACTTGTCTTTGTTTAGCGGTGAGTTTTTTGGAATCGGTCAAACCGGCAATGGCCACATCATCGGGCAAAATCACCGCGGCTGTGACAACAGGTCCGGCAAGTGGTCCTCTGCCCACCTCATCAACACCCGCTATCAATCGATGGATGGTCAAGCCTGTTCCACCAGCTGAAGAATCAGTTTTGCCGTGTTGTTTGCACCACCAGATGGGCCAAGTGCCGTGAGCACTTCTTGTCGCAATTTTTCTGCATTGCTTTTGGCATGTGGATGCGTCAGTAGACCAATCAATTGTTGTTCCAGGCGCACGGCCGTGACTTCATTTTGCAACAACTCAGTCACTGCATTACGCCCGGTCACGATATTACAGAGGCCGACATAGGGAATTTTTACCAGATGTTTGAGGATGTGATAACTCAGCGGTGCAACACGATAACAAATGAAATGCGGTACGCCGTGCAAGGCGATTTCCAGCGTCACGGTGCCAGATGCGGCAACAATGGCATCGCAACTTTTGATCACCTCATAGAAGTTATTTTCTATCAGTCTTACCGGCAAATTGCGCTGATTAACAAAGTCCTGAAGTTGCACAGTATCAATACCAGGTGCCACCGGCAGCAAAATATCCAGTTCAAAGTGGCGATTGTGGATACGCTCGGCAGCGTCAAGCATCAGCGGAAGCAAGCGTGAAATTTCACTGTGACGGCTGCCCGGAAACAATCCAATGACTCGCCGCTGGCTGTCTATTCCGAGTATGTCTCTGGCTTGCTCGACAGACAGGTCATTTTTTACCGCATCGACCAGTGGATGTCCGACACAAGTGACTGGAACCCCTGCCGACTGATACAGCCTCTGCTCAAATGGAAACAGCACTGCCATATGATCGGTATATTGCTTGATCTGTTTGATTCGCCCCGGGCGCCATGCCCATATTTTTGGGCTGATGTAATACAGCACCGGAATACCGAGCTTTTTTGCCTGTCTGGCTAGCTTGAGGTTGAAACCGGGATAATCCACCAGTACCAGTAAATCTGGCTGTTCTCTGGCCAGCCTGCTGACGACATCGTTGAACACCTGCTTAATCCGTGGATAACGTTTGATGACCTCCACCAGCCCCATCACCGCCAGTTCAGCAAAGTCGTATTCAACGTCAACGCCAGCCCGACGCATTTTTTCCCCACCGACACCACTGAGGTAGATGCTCGGCTGAATCAGTTTGAGTGCCTGGGCAAGGCGTGCTGCGTGTGCCTCTCCAGAGGCCTCACCTGCAACGATAAACACTTGGTAGCCTGCCATGTCAGGTTTCCAGATAGCCCATCAATTCAAGCCCAAACCCTGAAACACCGGTTAGTTTGGTTGGCGTGCCAATGACGCGCATCTTTCTGACACCCAGTGCTGAAAGGATCTGCGCGCCAACCCCAAAGGTTCGCATATCCCAGCCTGCTTTTTGGGGCGAAACTTCCCCCTGATCCTGCATTTGATAACGGGCAACTTTGGCGGCCAGCTGCTTGTTTTGTTGTGGCTGGCGCAGCACCACCAATACGCCTTTACCCGCAGCCTGAATGTGTTGCATCACATCCGGTAAAGACCAATGCGCAGGTTCGCGCTGTGAAGCCAGTAGATCACTGAGCGGATCGGCCATGTGTACCCTGACCAGTGTTTCCTGATCCGGATCAATGTCTCCGTAAACCAGTGCCAAGTGCACTTGACCTATCACCGTATCTTCAAAACTGTGCAGCCTGAAATCACCATATTCGGTTGGAAAATAACATTCGGACAGCTTCTTGACTGACATTTCATTTTCAAGACGGTAACTGATGAGGTCGGCAATGGTGCCAATCTTGAGCTGATGCGTTTCTGCAAATTGCTCGAGGTCGACACGACGCGCCATACTGCCATCATCATTGAGAATTTCAACGATCACGGCTGCTGGCTCAAAGCCGGCGAGTTGAGCCAGATCACAGCCGGCTTCGGTATGACCTGCCCGAGTCAACACGCCGCCGGGTTGAGCCTTGAGTGGGAAGATGTGCCCGGGTTGAACCAGATCTTCAGGACGGCTATCCGGATTGGCCGCGACCTGGATGGTCAGCGCCCTGTCTGCTGCTGAAATTCCGGTAGTCACGCCCGTTGCTGCTTCAATTGAAACGGTAAAGTTGGTCGAATAAGGCGTCTGATTATCTGTCACCATCAATGGCAATCTGAGCTGGCGGCAGCGTTCTTCTGTGAGTGTTAAACAAATTAGCCCGCGGCCAAAGCGAGCCATGAAGTTAATCGACTCAGCCGTGACGCATTGCGCTGCCATCACCAGATCGCCTTCATTCTCACGATCTTCATCATCCATGATGATGACCATTTTACCTTGGCGTAAGTCCTCAATGATTTCTTGACTGCTATTTAGTTTCATGATGCAAAACCATGTTTCACTAGTGTTTCGTAATTTAAGCCTGCGCGCTTGTTACCGGGTAACAGGCGTTCAAGATATCGAGCGATCATGTCCACCTCAAGGTTGACTGAGTGCCCTATGGAATAATCACGGATGATGGTTTCCTGCATGGTGTGCGGAATAATGTTGATTTCAAAACCCGTGTCGGTGACTGCATTGACGGTAAGGCTGACACCGTCGACACAGATAGAGCCTTTTTCAGCGACATAGCGACGCAACACCTCGGGCATTTCGATATGAAACTGCCACGAACGTGCTGATGGTTCTAATCGGGTCACTTTACCCAGCCCATCAACATGACCACTGACAAAATGCCCCCCCAGTCGGTCGCCTACTGCCAGTGCTTTTTCCAGATTGACCGAGCTACCCGCAGAGACTCTGGCTAGACTGGTACGCTGCAAGGTTTCCTTGGACACATCAAAGGCTAACAGTTGATCTTGGATATTGACCACGGTCAAACAGATACCATTGATAGCAATACTGTCACCGAGTTTGACATCGCTGACATCCAGCGTGTCACTATCAATGACTAAACGAATGTCGCCGCCTTGCGGTTGTA
>SKGV01000054.1 GCA_007117275.1 Methylophaga sp. | reverse complement strand
TATATTTGTAATGGCCCCAAGTTCAGTGCAACCGGGTCGATAAGTGGGTAATTCATAGCGAACAAGCTCTCCTCATGGGCTGCGCGCATGATAACAAGTTTGTGGCATCTGATCAGAACAGCGCAGCGCACCAAAATTTAACAATGGTATCTGTATCCGCACCAAAACAGGTCAACTCAGGATGATTAGACACCCCACATAAACCTTAAATTATTGATTTATATATTTTTTTATAATGTGGCACGGTTTCTGCGTTAGCTGTCTCAGTCTGAATACAGCGTGTTGCATTTTTCCAACACACTGAGATTCAACGACTCAAACAAGATTTGAAACAAACTTAGGAGCAACCAAAATGAAACTAAGCAAACTTTCTGCTTTATGTTTCGCAGCGACCACAGCCATTGCCACCAGTTCGGCAATGGCATGGGAAAGCGAAAATGGACAGCACGCGACCAGCGCCAGTGTTGAACTGACGTCTGATTATGTTTTCCGTGGTATCAGCTTTTCGGACAACAAACCGGCCATTTCTGGCAGTTTTGACTATGAACACATATCTGGCTTCTACACCGGTGTCTGGAGCAGCAGCGTCGATGGTGGTTCAGAAATCAATGTTTACGGCGGTTATGCTGGTGAGTTCGGTGACACAGGTGTCGGCTTTGATATTGGTGCGCTGCGCTACATTTTCCCTGGTGAGAGCGGTGCAAACAATAACGAAGTCTATGGTGTACTCAGCTATAGCTACTTCACACTGGGCTATGCATTCGATAAAAACTTCGAAGGCTCTGGTGAGAAAGTTCACTACTGGAACGTAGCATTTGACTACGAACTCCCAATTTTTGATGGTGTAGATTTTACCGCAGCCTACGGCTACTCTGATTTCAGCAGCAAACTGGATATCAGTGGCTACTCCGACTACTACCTCGGTCTAAGCAAAAACTTTGTCGGTTTTGATTGGACACTGTCCTACATTTCAACCAGCAGTAAAGCTGGGGACTTCTACAATGAAGATCTTGGCAGAAGCGCTACCAGCGATAAATTTGTTTTCTCCATTGGTAAATCCTTCTAACTCCCTTTCGACCGTTTTGCATTCGCAGAGCGGTCACTTTCAAGAGGAACGTATCTATGAAACAAGTTGTAGCGATTATCAAGCCTTTCAAGCTTGATGATGTCCGAGAGTCCCTCTCAGAAATCGGTGTGCAAGGCTTGACCGTTTCTGAAGTGAAAGGCTTTGGACGTCAAAAAGGCCACACGGAACTCTATCGAGGTGCCGAGTATGTTGTCGATTTCCTGCCAAAACTGAAACTCGAGATTGCCGTTGATGACGGTATTGTCGAGCAGGTGATTGAGGCTGTAATCAAGGGCGCTAACACCGGCAAAATCGGTGACGGCAAAATTTTTGTGTACCCACTTGAGCAAGTGGTTCGGATTCGCACAGGCGAGACCGGCCCTGAAGCTCTGTAAAACTGAGGAGTAGAAAAGATGGAAAATGAAATCTTCCAACTCCAGTATGCCTTGGACACCTTCTACTTTTTAGTATGCGGTGCCTTGGTCATGTGGATGGCAGCGGGCTTCTCGATGCTCGAGTCTGGTCTGGTTCGTGCCAAAAATACGACTGAAATCCTGACTAAAAACATCATGCTCTATGCCATCGCCGTGACGATGTACATGATTATCGGCTACCGCATCATGTACGATGGCGGTGTATTCTTGTCAGGCATCATGGGCGATGGGGTGGCTGACGATTGGACCTATGCGCCATCAGCTGACTTCTTCTTCCAAGTTGTGTTCGTTGCTACGGCCATGTCTATCGTGTCCGGTGCAGTTGCAGAACGTATGAAGCTGTGGGCATTTGCAGCCTTTGCAGTGGTCTTGACCGGCTTTATCTACCCAATGTCTGGCGGTTGGACATGGGGTGAGCAAGCAGTATTCGGCTTGTTTGACCTCGGCGAAATCGGCTTCTCAGACTTCGCGGGGTCAGGTATCGTCCACATGGCGGGTGCCTCAGCAGCGCTGGCGGGCGTAATTCTGCTTGGCGCTCGAAAAGGCAAATACGGCCCGAACGGTGAAGTTCGTCCAATTCCTGGTGCCAACCTGCCTTTAGCCACTTTGGGTACCTTCATCCTGTGGATGGGCTGGTTCGGCTTCAACGGTGGTTCGGTACTGGCAACATCAACAATCGTTGATGCCAATGACGTTGCAATCGTGTTCATGAACACCAATGCGGCGGCGGCTGGTGGCGTAATCGCTGCTTTGCTGGTTGCCAAACTGCTGTTCGGCAAAGCTGATTTGACCATGATTCTCAATGGTGCGCTGGCCGGCTTGGTTGCAATTACTGCCGGTCCTGACACACCTGCGCCGCTGATGGCTACCCTCATCGGTGCTGTCGGTGGTGTGATTGTGGTGTTCTCAATCGTGATGATGGACAAACTGAAACTCGACGATCCCGTCGGTGCGATCTCTGTCCATGGTGTGGTCGGTATCTGGGGTCTGTTGGCTGTACCACTGACTAACAGCGATGCCACTTTCGCCGCACAAATCATCGGTGCTGCGACTATCTTCACTTGGGTATTTGTCACCAGCTTTATCGTCTGGTACGTACTGAAGATGGTCATGGGTCTGCGTGTCTCGGAAGAAGAAGAGTACGAGGGTGTGGATCTGCTCGAGTGTGGTATGGAAGCTTATCCGGAGTTTACTAACAACACCAAGTAAGCTGGATTGTTTGACAAAAAAGGGCGGGTATTTACCCGCCCTTTTTTTGTTTGGAAATCAGCCAAGTATTACACCAGAACATCTGCTCACCAAACACAGCGGACAGATGTGCACTAACTTTAAACCGGCACCTTGCCCACTCAAGTAGCTAAATGGTCGCTATTGCTCTGCCAACAAATCAACCAGCGCCGCATAAAGCTGTTTCATCGCATTAGCTTCACGTCCCGGTCCGCCCGCTGCATGGCCCCAATCACTTTGCATAACACTAAGTCTGGCTGATTGAATTCTAGCGGCATCGGCTTTCGCCTCTTCGACCAGGAAATATTGATCACTGCTGCAAGGCATGATCAAACACGGCATGCTAATGGCGGCCAGCGCCGCCTGTCTGTTTCCCTTGAAATGCGAATTGTCGCTGATATCTGCGCGCGACCACATATCCAGCACTGCCAATAAATCATGATGATTCATCGCCAAGTGATCCTGCTCCCACCAGTCCAATAACTGCTGCAAATTATCAAAGCCCAGTTGTCGATACATGCCTTGTCTGACAAAGGCCGCACTATAAGCACGACTGGCATACACATGGGCAAATGCCCGCAAACC
>SKGV01000134.1 GCA_007117275.1 Methylophaga sp. | reverse complement strand
GATGGTCAAAATGTCCACAAATTGTCACGCACAAAACTCTACGAATTACGCAAAAGAATAGGCATGCTGTTTCAAAGCGGTGCCTTGCTGACCGACATCAATGTGTTTGATAACGTGGCTTTTCCATTACGTGAACATACCAAACTACCCGAGCCACTGATTCGCGATCTTGTGCTGATGAAACTGCAGGCTGTTGGCCTGCGTAATGCGAGAAATTTGTCGCCCAGCGAATTGTCTGGCGGTATGGCGAGGCGCGTTGCTTTAGCAAGGGCGGTCGCACTGGATCCGATGATGATCATGTACGACGAGCCGTTTACCGGACAGGATCCCATCTCGATGGGGACATTGGTCAATCTGATTCGCCGTATCAACGATGCGATGGGATTGACCAGTATTGTGGTGTCTCACGACGTTGCAGAGGCATCACAAATCGCTGATGAGATTTACTTGTTGTCTGGTGGCAAGGTGATTGAAAAGGGCTCACCTGAACAACTCAAGAACTCATCTTCGCAGTGGGTCAGGCAGTTTATGGACGGCCTGCCAGATGGTCCTGTGCCATTTCACTATCCGGGGTCAGCGTTTGACGTCGATCTTTTGCAATCGGAGCACAAGTCGTGATTGGTTTTATTCGCAGCCTCGGCCGTTGGGGCCTCGGAGCGCTTGAGCGTCTGGGACGTGGTCATGTCTTCTTGATGCACACGCTTGCTGGACTGCCCGGTTTATTTCTCAGACCGGCACTGGTGATTCAGCAGCTATTTTCGCTGGGTGTCTTATCGGTAGCTATTGTGCTTATTTCGGGCTTGTTTGTCGGCATGGTGCTCGGACTGCAAGGGTACAATACACTGGTTGATTTCGGTGCTGAAGAATCCTTGGGTGTGCTGGTTTCACTGTCACTGGTGCGTGAGCTTGGGCCGGTGGTGACGGCCTTATTGTTTGCGGGGCGCGCCGGATCTGCATTGACGGCAGAAGTCGGGCTAATGAAAAGTACCGAACAGCTGTCTGGCATGGAAATGATGGCGGTTGACCCGATTAGAAGGGTGATTGCCCCCCGATTCTTGGCCGGTTTTATTTCTATGCCACTACTGGCCGCTATGTTCAGTGCGATTGGTGTTATTGGTGCCTTTATTGTCGGGCACGGTCTGCTGGGCATTGATGAAGGTGCTTTCTGGTCACAAATGCAGACCAAAACTGATTGGTATGGTGATGTCATGAACGGCGTCATCAAGAGTATTGTCTTTGGTTTTGTCGTGACCTGGATCGCCCTATACGAAGGGTATGACGCTACCCCAACTTCTGAAGGGGTAGGACGAGCAACAACACGCACGGTAGTCCATTCTGCCTTTGCGATTTTGGGGCTGGATTTTGTGCTGACCGCGTTGATGTTTGGAGATATTTAAAATGTTACAAAAGAAAAGTACTGAAATACTGGTCGGTTTGTTTGTTGCTCTGGGCATTGGTGCATTGTTTATGCTGGCAATGAAAGTCAGCAACCTCGCAGATTTTTCTGACGAGCGTGGTTATCAAGTCACGGCCCAATTTCAGAATATCGGTGGTCTCAAAGTACGATCACCTGTGACTATGGCGGGTGTGCGCGTGGGTCGGGTAGCCGCCATTGAGCTAGACCCTGTCACGTATAGCGCAAAAGTCACCATCAACATGCATCCACAGTTCGATAACATACCGGCAGACACTTCGGCGAGTATTTTTACAGCCGGCCTGTTGGGCGAGCAATACATCAGCCTGGATGCCGGTGCGGATGACTTTTACCTCCGTGATGGGGATGAGTTAATGCTGACGCAATCGGCACTGGTGCTGGAGCAGGTCATTGGTCAGTTCCTGTACAGTGTGGCGGAAGGTAATTAATCATGACGACATCAATCTCAAATCGATTTAAATGGCCTCTGGCGGCATTTGTAATGCTGTCTATCAGCGTTTTTACCTCTATTGCTCAGGCGTCTGAGGATCTGGTAGAACCTCAACTGATAGTCAAAACAGCCTCAGAAAAGGTTTTGTCGGTGCTTCTCGACAGGCGAGCGGAGCTGGAGAACGATCATCAGCAGATCTATGACCTGGTTGAGGAAGTCATCCTGCCGCATTTCGATTTTGCCAGAATGTCCCGACTGGCATTGGGTCGTAATTGGAATGATGCCAGCCCGGAACAACGTGAACAGTTCGTAGAGGAGTTTCGTTTGCTGTTGGTGCGAACATACGCAACGGCAATGCTCGAATACACCGACGAAGAACTGCGCTTTTTGCCGTTTCGTGATGATCTGGACAGTGGTCGAGTGAGTGTGCCGATGCAAGTCATCCAGTCCAGCCGTCCTCCGGTGTCAGTCAATCTGGCGCTATACAAGAATAATGATGGCGAGTGGAAGGTGTATGATGTGCGTATCGAAGGCATTAGTCTGGTCACCAACTACCGTTCCACCTTTGCAAACCAAATCCAAAATGGCGGTATCGATGCGCTGATCGAGAGTCTGTCCGAGCGCAACGAGCGGATCAGATCATGACATCAGCCGTGACCGAAGCCTACACCTTGAACTTTGATCCACAGATGAAGGTGCTGAGCATTGCAGGCGAAATGGTGATGGACACCGTACCACCGATGCTCAAACAGGCAAAACAACTACTTAAAGATGCCGACAAACTAGAAATTGACCTGCAACAGGTGACGCGAAGTGACAGCTCTGGACTTGCGTTGCTCATTGATCTGATGCGTCACGCTAATGGCCGTGTCAAAGAGATTCGTTTTCGCAACATGCCTAAACAAATGCTGGCCATCGCAACGGCCAGCGGGCTTGAAGATTTTCTACCACTGGGTGATTAAGCAACAATGAATGCATTAGAAATCAAGAAGATGATCCAGGCTGGACTGCCTGATGCGGACGTCGAAGTGTTAGGTGATGATGGTCAACATTTTGAAGCCGTCGTCGTCAGTGCTACATTTGCTGGAAAGTCACTGATTCAGCAGCATCAAATGGTTCAGGCAACTCTGGGCGACAGCTTCACCAGTGGCGCATTACACGCACTGGCTCTTAAAACATCTGCACCGCGCTAAGCCTGCAGAATCACTCAACATAAAACATGGATAAACTTTTAATTAAAGGCGGTGTTGCGCTGAATGGAGAAATACGTATCTCTGGTGCAAAGAACGCAGCGTTGCCGATTTTGATGGGTGCCTTACTGGCGGACTCGCCGGTGCGTATTAGCAATGTGCCTCACCTGCATGACATCACCACCACACTTGAATTGCTTGGCAGAATGGGCGTTTCTCTGACGGTGGACGAGCGTTCAGGCGTGGAGATTGACCCGAG
>SKGV01000023.1 GCA_007117275.1 Methylophaga sp. | reverse complement strand
GTCATGGCATGTTTGGCATCAACACGCAAAAAGTCAGCGTGGACAATTTTATTGTCATTGGCAGGGTGACGTTGCAGATCTTTCAATACGACCTGAGACTTTTTCCCATCGATAACCAGTGTCAAAATGTGCGCGTAAAACGCTTCTTCTGCAAGGTGACGAATAAATTGGTTGTGATCAACCGAGATTGACTCAGGCGCTTTGTCTGCACCATAGACAACCGCTGGCACTTTACCCGTACGACGAAGGCGGCGGCTCGCACCTTTCCCTTCATCTGTACGTGCCTGTGCATGCACTTCAAATAAATTTTCCATCTTCTACTCCAAAGATATGATGAAACTCAATTCATCAAAATACCGCCTGTTGGCGGCTAAAGCCTTCACCGCGACCAGAGAAGGCACAGCATGATCAGCCTCAGCTGATCAATCCATATACAACGAACTGACAGATTCTTCGTTGCTAATTCTATACATTGCTTCCGCCAGCATTTCAGCAATACTGAGCGAACGAATTTTTTCACAGGCAGCTGCATGTGGCTGCAAGGGAATGGTGTCCGTCACCACCAACTCATCCAGCATTGACCGATTGATATTATCCACCGCCGCGCCAGATAGTACCGGGTGCGTACAGTAAGCAACCACTTTCAGTGCCCCGTGTTGTTTTAAAGCCTCTGCCGCTGCACATAATGTCCCCGCTGTATCGACCATGTCGTCCACCAGCACACAAACCCGACCGTCAACATCACCAATGATGTTCATGACCTTGGCAACGTTGGCACGTGGGCGACGCTTGTCGATAATCGCCAACTCAACATCAAGATGCTTAGCCAGTGCGCGAGCACGCACCACACCGCCGACGTCAGGCGATACAACCACCAAATCCTGATATTTGTGTTTCCAGATATCGCCCAGTAACACGGGTGATGCGTAAACATTATCCACAGGACAATCAAAAAACCCCTGAATCTGATCAGCATGCAGATCAACGGTCAACACTCGGTCTGCGCCGACACCTGTGAGCATATTCGCCACCACCTTGGCAGTGATCGCTACGCGAGCTGAACGCGGACGACGATCCTGCCTAGAATAGCCAAAATACGGCACAACCAACGTGATTCGCTTGGCGGACGCCCGGCGAATGGCGTCGGTCATCACCATCAGTTCCATCAGGTTGTCATTGGTCGGCATACACGTCGGCTGAACGACAAACACGTCCTTACCACGAACGTTATCCAGAATCTCGACCATGATTTCACCATCACTGAATTTTTCAACGGTGGCTTTACCTAGAGAGACATTAAGGAAATTGGCAATACTTTTCGACAGCTCTCGATTTGCATTACCGGTGAAGACCATCATGCTGCTGTCGGCATTACGTTGCTGTAACTGGAGGATTCGGTTTTGAGTCACGATGGGGTGCCGAGCGTTGTCATTCAACATAAAAGAGAGTGGCTGGGGTACCAGGATTCGAACCTGGGAATGACGGGATCAAAACCCGTTGCCTTACCGCTTGGCGATACCCCAACTGTTTTACTCATTCTATCATCATCCAGTCATGATATTGCTGATTCAGTCAATTTCATCACTGACGCTTTGAGTGGCGAAACATTGCAGCCTTTGGCGACAAAAGCTTGCCAGTCATCGGGCAGAACGTCGGCAACACCTTGTGCTTGCGCGTGTGAACTAAATGACACAAAAACACAGGCGCCTGTTCCCGTCATCCTTGCAGGCCCATACTGAGCGAGCCAATCAAGTGCTTGTGCAACTTCAGGATGACGCTTGCAGACCACAGGCTCACAAACATTCCTACCTTCCCCCGAAAGGAAGCGCGATATTGTGATGGCTTCACAGTCGCGTGTCAATTCTCGCGATGAAAAAATTTCAGCTGTTGATACATGACAGTCGGGCTTGACCACCAGATACCATGGTTCTGGCGGAACAGCCACGGTTAACTTTTCGCCAACCCCCTCTGCCCAGGCTGCGTTGCCACCAATAAAAACCGGCACATCTGCGCCAAGTTGCAGGCCCAGTGTCGCCAATTGCTGTTGACTCAAATCACACTGCCAGAGACGATTCAACACCACAAGGGTGGTGGCGGCATCAGAACTGCCACCGCCCAGCCCCCCGCCCATTGGCAAGCGTTTTTTTAGGTAAATATCCACGCCACTGCCGATATTACAGCTAGTTTGCAACAGCCGGGCTGCACGATAAATCAGATTGTTATGCGGTTCGACTGTATCCAGCGAATCCATCAGCCGTATTTGCCCATCATCGCGACATTCAAATTTCAGGCTATCGCCATAGTCAAGGAATTGAAACAAAGTCTGCAGTTCATGATAGCCGTCGGCACGCCGCCCGGTGATATGCAAAAACAAGTTCAGCTTGGCCGGCGCGGGCCACCATGTTTGCATTAGAGACTGTCCCAGCGATTCATCACTAAACGCACACTAAGATCAGGATGTTTAATAAAGACTTTTGCAGGCAGCTGTTGGCCTGAGAACGGCATGTATTCCTCAAAGCTGACCTGCCAAGACGCTTGCTGCAACCGAGTGATTCGACCTTGAGTATCCAACTGCATCTCATCAATGTTCATAGCCGCGTAGGGCATACCTCTCACCCAGTCACGCAAGGCACTCACCGGTAGTAGCCAGCCAAGCACTTCAGCCAGCAAAGCTTCTGGCGTTTCCGCCGACCACTGTTCACCGCTACTTAAGGTCATGGTGACCTGTTCAGCTTGCCCTTCCAGTAACACACCACCTTGGGCGAAAGGACCACTCAAACGAATACTGAACGTGGGTATCTGTTCACGCCAGTACACTCCTGCGTTCCAGCCTTCCCGTCCCTGCGTGATGATAGTTCTGCCACGAAATGACCAGTTATCTAGCTGTTGTAGCTCTGTGTACCTAGCCTCCCATTGTCGCTCAGGTGCTGTTTTCGGTGTTTGACCAGTCCAGACTTGCAGTTGAGCACATGCCGTCGTCATCGACAGCATGATAATCAGCCAGAATTTTCTCATTGACGAAACCGACGCAAGGTCTCTTTTAATAAGGTGTTGTCAGCATCGATCTGCCGGGCCCTGTCCCACATTTGACGCGCTTCTTGGTGTTGGCCTTGTTGCCAGAGGACTTCTCCCAAGTGGACGATAAATTCGATATCATCCTGAATATCAATCGCTTGTCTCAGATACTTTTCGGCATTATCCAAATCGCCCATGCGGTAGTACACCCATCCAAGACTATCCAGATAATAGGGATCATTAGGTTTAAGCTCCAGCGCACGGGTGATGTAGCCATACGCTTCTTCGTGTCTGTCTGTTCGATCAGTCAATGTATAACC
>SKGV01000167.1 GCA_007117275.1 Methylophaga sp. | reverse complement strand
GGCCGACCAGAAGACTTGGTCGAAGCGGTTGTTCTGGGTGTAGATATGTTTGATTGCGTGATGCCAACACGTAATGCCAGAAATGGCCATTTATTTGTGCACGAGGGCGTGATTAAAATTCGCAATAGCCGCTATAAGGATGATACCTCGCCGTTGGACCCCTACTGCGACTGCTACACCTGTCGAAATTACAGCAGAGCATATTTGCATCATCTTGACCGCACCGGTGAGATGCTTGGGCCGCGGCTCAATACCATCCACAACCTGCATTATTACCAGACCTTGATGCGCGGCTTACGTGAAGCGATCGCCACCGGGACGCTGCAAGCATTTCGGCAAGAGTTTTACGCACTACGCGGACAGTCGGTCGTGTAGACAACAGAAGCAGTGCTATCACCGCGCCCGATGCCTGTGGCATAATCGCTTTCTTTTGAATGACTTAATTTCTGAGGAATTATGATGGATTTCTTTATCTCGCCGGCCTACGCCAATGCTGCCGCTTCATCAGGACCAGGACTACTGGACTTTGCTTTCCCGGTGATTCTGCTGGTGCTGTTTTATCTGTTATTGATAAGGCCGCAATCAAAACGTGCCAAAGCGCACCGTGCCATGCAAGCGGCGCTGAACAAAGGTGACGAGATTGTTACAGATGGCGGTATCATGGGCAAAATTCTTGAAATCAATGACAACGCAATGACTGTTGAGATCGCAGAGTCGGTGGTGGTCAAAGTACGTCGTGAATCCGTCAGTTCTGTCTTGCCCAAAGGCACCCTGAAAAAAATCTAATCTTGCCACTACTGTGAAAAGCAGTAGCTGACAAGACAGGAAAGCAACATGAATCAATACCCCATGTGGAAAAACCTGCTGGTTGTGGTTGTGCTGATAGTGGGCTTTATTTACGCCATGCCCAACCTGT
Organism: Methylophaga sp.; assembly: GCA_007117275.1. Classification (GTDB taxonomy): domain Bacteria; phylum Pseudomonadota; class Gammaproteobacteria; order Nitrosococcales; family Methylophagaceae; genus Methylophaga. The sequence continues at coordinate 2,452 of SKGV01000167.1, read as the reverse complement.
TTGGCGATGACCCTGCCGTTCAGGTATCGGCAACCCGAACAGCTTCAGTGGACCTAGATCTGGTCAACAGAGCTGAGACTGAGCTGAAAAATGCTGATATTCAATTCAAGCGTGCTGAATTGCTCGACAATCGCCTGCTGCTGCGTTTTGAAGACAGTGATACTCAGCTTCGGGCGCAAGCCCTATTAAGTGAGCAGCTGGGCAGTGACTTCATTGTCGCGCTCAATCTGGCACCGAATACGCCTGCCTGGCTGTCGGCGCTGGGTGCCAGCCCTATGAATCTTGGTCTTGACTTGCGCGGCGGTGTTCACTTCCTGATGGAAGTCGATATGAATGCGGTCCGTCAACAAAGTATTAATAGTTTTGCCGGCGATATTCGTGTTTTGCTGCGTGAGGCAAACCTTCGCTACACCCGTGTTGAAGTGGAAAATGACAGCATCGTGGTTGCATTTCGAGATGCTCAGCAGCGTGATCAGGCGGAACGTCGTATTAATCGCGAGCTCTCAGAGCTGCAAGTCATCAGCCAAGATAGCGATACTAGCCCATTACTGCTGATGCAATTGACTGACCAAGCGCTCAGAGAAATACAGAGCATAGCGCTGCAGCAAAACATCACCACGCTGCGCAATCGCATCAATGAGTTGGGCGTGGCAGAACCCACAGTTCAACAGCAGGGTGACAGCCGAATTGTTGTTCAGCTACCGGGTGTTCAGGATACTGCTCAAGCGAAAAATATTTTGGGTGCCACTGCCACGCTTGAATTCAGACTAGTGGATTTTGAAAGAGACGTTCAAGATGCGGTAAACGGGCGGGTCCCTCCTAATTCTGATCTGCTGTATCACCGTGATGGCAGACCTTTTCTACTTCAGCGGCGCGTCATGGTCACGGGTGATCAAGTCATCAATGCCCAATCAACCATTGATGGTCAAACCGGCTCACCCGCCGTTTCAGTGACTCTGGATGGGCAGGGCGCACGAGTCTTTAGTAATGTCACGCGGGATAATATCGGTAACCCGATGGCCGTGGTGTTTATAGAATCAAAAACTGAACTGCGTGAAGTGGATGGTGAGATGGTCACTCTTCGCCGACAAGTACCTGAAATAATCAATGTCGCAACAATTCGCGATCAGTTGAGTAGACGTTTCCAGATCACTGGACTAGACAGCACTTCAGAGGCGCGTGATCTGGCATTGCTGCTCAGGGCTGGGGCTCTGGCAGCACCTATTGAGATTGTGGAAGAACGCACAGTCGGACCGAGTTTGGGGGCTGAAAATATCAAGCAAGGCTTCCTGTCAGTCATGTTGGGTTTTGCCTTTGTACTGGTGTTTATGGTGTTTGCCTATCGAACGTTTGGCATGGTGGCAAACCTGGCACTGGCACTTAATCTGGTACTCATCGTCGCCCTGTTGTCGATGCTGCAGGCCACACTCACCATGCCGGGTATCGCCGGTATTGTGTTGACAGTCGGTATGGCCGTTGATGCCAACGTACTGATTTTTGAGCGAATACGCGAAGAACTACGTGCCGGAAACAGTCCGCAGTCGAGTATTGATTCTGGCTATGGTAAAGCCTTATCAACCATTGCCGATGCTAACATTACCACGCTGATTGCTGCCGTTGTGCTATTTGGCTTTGGGACTGGCACCATCAAAGGCTTTGCGGTCACATTGTCATTGGGAATTATCACCTCGATGTTTACCGCGATCATCGGTACTCGAGCCGTGGTTAATTTCATTTATGGACGTAAGCGCCGGCCACAGTTGTCAATATAAAGGTTTACTGCAATGCAATTTCTGAACAGAGAGACCAATATCAACTTTCTGGCAATGCGACCATACGCAGTGGTGCTGTCAGCTGTGTTGATCATCGTGTCAATTTTCTCTATCACCACGCGTGGGCTTAATTTCGGCATCGACTTCACCGGTGGCACCATGATCGAGCTGGGCTATCCTCAAGCAGCCAATCTCGATGAGATTCGCTCGATGCTGGCGACGGGTGGTTTCGAAGATGCCTCAGTCCAGAACTTCGGTTCGATTCGAGAGGTGCTGATTCGATTGCCAGTCATCGAAACAGAGAACATGGCGGAGATCAGCAATCAAGTGTTTGCCTTGTTGCAATCTGCCGAAGCTGAACCTATTGATCTGCGACGCGTTGAGTTTGTCGGGCCGCAGGTCGGTGAGGAACTGACAGAGCAAGGCGGCCTTGCCATGCTCTATGCCTTGTTCGGGATTCTGATCTACGTCGCGCTTCGCTTTGAATACCGCTTTGCTTTTGGTTCAATTATCGCCCTGGTTCATGATGTGGTGATCACCGTGGGCATCTTCTCCCTTTTGCAGCTAGAGTTTGACTTGACTGTATTGGCTGCGATTTTGGCAGTGATTGGTTACTCGCTCAACGATACTATCGTTGTGTTTGACCGTATTCGGGAAACCTTTCTCAAACTGCGCAAAGG
>SKGV01000053.1 GCA_007117275.1 Methylophaga sp. | reverse complement strand
CTCGCTCGAGCATTATTGATGCCCCATCAACCATGGTCATCAATCAAACACAAGTGAAGATCTATGCCTGGTATGACAATGAGTGGGGCTACAGCATGCGAACGGTCGAGCTGGCTCGAAAAGTCGGACGTGCGAACTAACTTACAAGGCCTGACGAAAAGTGAGGTTAATTCTGTACGGGCCTGTAAGCGGATCATCACCGGGCAGCACTTTGCTGATGCCGTGAAAGTGTTTGCGAAGTTGACCGCCCCATACCAGCACATCGCCGTGCTCGAGTAGGATATTCTGCCGAGGGCTATTACGCTGACTACCAGCAAAAACAAAATTTGCTGATAAACCCAGAGAAACAGACACGATAGGTTGTGTGAAATCGCGTTCATCCCTGTCCTGATGCAAGCCCATTTTACTGTCAGTGCTATAGCGATTTATCAAGCACACATCGGGGACAAATTTTGGATAACCTGCTTTGGTCGCAGCATCGACTGCCAGTGCCTTCAGACACGTTGGCATCGTTGGCCATGTCTGACCTGTCAACGGATCCAGATGGGTGTATCTATAGCCCTGCCGATCCGAATACCAACCAACCTGGCCACAGTTAGTGATCTCGGCTGACATCATCTGACCGCCTGGTGTCTGCATTTTTCTAAAAGGTGCCTGCTGCGCAACCTCCTGCACAGATCGCCAATAGCGGTCTACATTATTGGCTGCCATACCCTTTATCAAAGTCAATGAGTGTTGAAGTTCAATCACTTCGTCGTTAAACAGATCCACAGTTACCTTTGATCGTGCCAAAAAGTAGTTATTCGACAGGCAGTCATTCACGTTTACTTCACTGTTACCTGATAGTTTTTGCCTCAAATACTCAACTACAGTGTGCGTTTTTAATTTAAAGTAATCGTTGGTGCAAGGCCGCACCATGCATAGGACATAATCACCATGAAATTGAAGTTGTTTGCGTTGTTGTTGTTTTTTCCGCTATGGGCTCAAGCTGGCGCTGTATCACAGCTGGGAACAGGTGATCCGCTGAGACTGGTCTATGTTGAGATGCAGTATCTGTATCAAACGGGCATACAAATAAAGCAGCAATACGATTTCAGCGATCCCTTGCAACAATTGCAGTGTCAGAGACAACACGGCTACATCCTCACCCGTGCAAGTTCACTGGTGGGCACTGCAGGTCAGATACCAGAACCACATCGCGACCGGGTAATCGATGCTGGCTGGCAAGCCTTTGCCTGCGTCAGATGTGGCGGTGATATTTCTCAATGCGAAAAATTACCCGAGGAGATGGACTTCATCAAAGAGTTACTGACTAGCCCGCAAGCAACGCAAGCCATCGAAGACGCCAGCCCGTCAGTGGATTGATGAAAAGCCTTGGGATTGAGTCAAATGCTCAATCACACTGGCCTCATGCTCACAAAAACGCCAACCGCAACGCAGCATATAGTGACCTTGGTTTAGCTGCTGATGCGACGCATCTATAGTAATCTACTGCAGCAAGGCTTCAATCGCTGAGGTCAACTTTTTGTCTGTCGGTCTAACACGACTGGAAAAATGTTCAACAACCTGTCCTTGACCATCAAGCAAGTATTTGTTGAAGTTCCAGCCCGGCTCCTTGCTTTGTGTGTTGATGGTCTGAAAGATCGGGTTAGCGCGTGGGCCTTTGACAAAGCTTGGTGAGATCATGGTGAAGGTCACGCCAAAGTTTTCCTGACAGACTCTAGCCACTTCTGCTTCATCAGCTGCTTCCTGATTAAAATCATTGCTGGCAAAACCAATCACATACAAACCTGCATCTTTATACTGCTGGTGCAGCGCCTCTAGGCCTTCAAATTGTCTGGTAAAGCCACAATGACTGGCGGTATTCACCACCAACAGCGGTTGGCCAGCGGCCACCTCACAGAGATTCACCGTGTCGTTGCTGTGTAATCTCGGCAGATCAAGGTTCAGAAAGTCCGGACAGTCACTCGCAGCCGGGGCCGACACAGAAACACTCAATAGCGCTAGACTCAATATGGTAGATTTCATGACTCACCTCACTGGATAACGGCGTGTTGGAGACTTTTAGGACAATTGAAATCAGCAAAGGTTGTGGCAAACACTGGCGATATTTTTAATGGCTGACTGCCTAGCTGATCAATAAAAAAGGGCCGACGTATTGCCGACCCTTTGTTGTGTGTGACTGATAGACTTATTCAGGCATTGCAGATGAATGATGATGGCGAATCAGCCATTGACCTTTAATATAGTCGTAGATGTAGCTATAACGCGCCTGAACTTGTTCGCCACCCTTGAAGGTAAAGGTATAAATACCGACATCTGAGGCTGAATTACAGCCGCGTGTAATCACTCGCTGGTCAATCACCCCTTGCGGCTGTTTATCAAGGAAATCAACAAAATACGCCTCGATTGTTTGGATGTCGGTGCGCATTTCATTGGAAACGGTGGGCAACAATACGGCATTATCCAGATAGTTGGCGGCGACTTTTGCAGGGTCACCTGTCGCCAGCGAAGTGTTCCAGCGCTCGAACAGCTGTGCCACTTCATCTTCAGTTGGCATCACACAAGACTGGGCAACATTTGCACTTAGCTGCATTGGCAAAAATGCCATCATCGCTGCCAAAGATACCCATACTGGTTTTGTCTTCATCGAAAAACTCCATTTTCTTAATGAGGGGACTCTGGATCTTAAAAAATCAACAGCACAATATCAAGATTACCCTAACCGTCGGCGAGCTTAAAATTGTTGAACAAATCGACCACTACGGTAATCAGCAAAGGCCTGCTCGACTTCTACTTGGGTATTCATCACAAACGGTCCGCCTTTAGCCACCGGCTCATTGAGCGGTTTACCAGCAACAATGATAAAGCTGCTATCCAATTCTGCAGTCAGTTGCAGCGCATTACCGTCTGACAATATCGCCAACTCGCCGGCCTGAATCGAACGCGCTGTATTCGCCACATTGAGTTTACCTTTACTCAGGTAAATCAGAGCATTGTGACCGTATTTGACCCGCTCATTCAGTTCACTGCCAGCTGGGGCATCCACCACTAAGTAAATCGGATCAACAAAACGATTATCAATCACACCTGTCGTGCCCTGACGGGTTTCGCCAGCAATAACTCTAAGGGTGAGGCCGTCTTCATGGTGTTCCGTCGAAATCGCCTCAGCGGGCATTTCCTGATAACGGGGTGCTGACATTTTTTCGGATGCTGGCAGGTTAACCCACAACTGATACCCCGCCAACAACCCCTCTTCCTGCTCCGGCATTTCCGAGTGAATAATGCCGCTTGCTGCGGTCATCCACTGCACACCACCTGCTTCAATGACACCGGCATTACCCGCGCTGTCTTGATGCCGCATTTTACCTGCCAACATGTACGTAACTGT
>SKGV01000103.1 GCA_007117275.1 Methylophaga sp. | reverse complement strand
GCTCAGTTTTCTGCTGAGGCATAGTCAGACATCTTCTGCGCGACACAGTTTGTAGCCAACGCCTGGAATGGTATGCATCAGGGATTCCTGAAATGGCTTGTCAATGGATTTACGCAGGTTATATAGATGGCTGCGAAGTGTGTCACTGTCAGGTGCTTCATCGCCCCAGACCTCGGTTTCGATGCGTTCACGGCTTACCAGCTTTGGTGATTCACGCATCAGGATTCGCAGAATATGCAGGGTAATAGGTGACAGCTTGATCACCTTGTCGCCTCGTGTGACACGCATGGCTTGCAAATCAAACTTTAAGTCCGCCACGCTGAGCGTAGAGGTTTCCAGATCACCGCGGTGTCTGCGAATCAGTGACACGATGCGTGCCTCGAGTTCTTTCATTTCAAAAGGTTTTACCAGGTAATCATCAGCCCCGTGGTCAAAACCAGTCAGTTTGTCATCAAGAGTATCTCTAGCGGTGAGCATGATGACGGGGACATCACTATGCAGTTCTTGTCGGAGTTTACGGCAGACCTCAAAGCCATTCATTCCAGGCATCATAATATCCAGCACAATTAGATCATAATGGTTGCTTTCACATAAGCCGATGGCTGAAAGCCCCTCAGCGGCAAAATCGACCTGAAAACCTCCAACCTCGAGATAATCGCCGATATTCGCTGCTAAATCCTGATGATCTTCAACTATCAGAATGCTTGCAGAAGTGGTTTTCATTGATGACTCCCCGTTAGAGCGTTATTGCGTGCTGAGTCGCATAACAGTCTTTTGCTGTTGACCACACACATCTATGCCATTAGCATTCGTAACACTGTAGCTTGATGGCTGGATGGTCGCCCAGAATGATTATTTGCGTGTGTAATAACGTTAATGTTGCCACAATTAAATCTGCGGTGGTTAAAGGCGCTATCAATCTTGATGCCATAAGACAGCAGACAGGGGCGTCAGGTTGCTGTGGAAAATGTCGATCTAAAGTGAATCGTGTCTTGCAACAAAGCCTGAATACGCTGGCTACTGATGCAACTTCATCATCAGCTGCACTATCAGCACCCTAAATTGCCAACACTCTCCACCTGCGATGTCGTTGTGCATTAAGCAATTGTTTTTTCAAGGTAAACCCGGCGTCAACTAGAAGTTGACCACGCTCTATCAGCCGCAATTGCTTAGCGAAATCACGCATGCAACAGACGGGACCTATGCGCTAAACGCTTATGATTAGCTACGAGTAACTACTGCCAACAAGGCCCTTTTGTGTGTATGCGCTCGAGCATAATGTATCATCGCAGGGCTTGCAGTCTTGTTGTGGTGTCCCCACATGTAGGCACTGTAATGTCTGTTATGATGCCGCCATGAAAACCAGTGATTTCAAGTTTGATCTGCCTGAATCTTTAATCGCGCAATACCCGTGTTCTGAACGTAGCGCCAGTCGCCTATTGTGCCTCGACGGTAACTCTGGTGAATGGTCGGATCAGATGTTTGCAGATTTGCCGAGTTTGTTGACTGAAAAGGACTTACTGGTCTTCAACAACACACGGGTGATTCCAGCGCGATTGCTAGGGCACAAAGAGACTGGCGGTAACGTTGAGGTATTGATTGAGCGCATCTTGGATGAAGAGCGAGCCCTCGCCCATGTCCGCAGCAGCAAGTCGCCAAAGCCAGGCCGCAGACTGAAACTAGAACACGCCTTGGAGGTTGAGGTGATTGGACGTCAGGGGGCGCTGTTTGAGTTGCAGTTTTTCAATGTCAGTTCGGTATTGGCTGCCTTGGATCAGTATGGACGTATGCCATTACCGCCTTATATAGAGCGTGAGGTCGATACTGCTGATCTACATCGTTACCAGACTGTCTATGCCCGAGAAGCCGGCGCAGTGGCAGCGCCTACCGCCGGACTGCATTTTGATGAAAAGCTATTGGCGGCAATAGATGCCATGGGTGTTGAACGTGCCGAAGTGACACTGCATGTCGGGGCGGGTACCTTTCAGCCGGTCAGGGTTGAAAATATCACTGAACATCAAATGCATTCTGAATGGCTGGAGGTAACAGAATCCGTTTGTCAGAGAGTAATGGCCGCCAGAGCGCGTGGTGGCCGGGTGATTGCGGTCGGTACCACCAGTGTGCGCGCCTTGGAATCTGCTTCTTTATCCGGTCAAATCGAACCTTATCAGGGGGAAACCGATATTTTCATTTATCCTGGCTACCTATTTCGTTCAGTCGATGCCATGGTCACTAATTTTCATTTGTCTGAATCGACGCTGCTGATGCTGGTGTCAGCCTTTGCAGGACGTGAGCACATTCTCGAGGCCTACCAACATGCGGTCGCAGAAGGCTACCGCTTTTTCAGTTATGGTGATGCCATGTTTATTACAAGGAACAGTAACGCATGCTGATGCAGAAAATTCGTTTTGTACTGGTAGGCACCACACACCCCGGCAATATTGGTGCCTCGGCACGCGCTATGAAAACGATGGGCTTGGCGTCATTGCACCTGGTATCACCCAAGATTTACCCGAGTGCTGAGGCAACTGCCCGAGCGTCTGGCGCTGATGATGTACTGGCGGTGGCACAAGTGCATGATAGTCTGCAAGCTGCAATCAAAGGCTGCAGGCAGGTCTATGGCATGAGCGCCCGCTTGCGACATCTACCAGTGCCAGTGTTGAACCCACGGGAAACCGTTCACGACTTGGCGCAATACGACGATGATGCCGAGGTCGCGATTGTATTTGGTCGTGAGCACTCCGGTCTGTCCAACGAAGAATTAGATCACTGTCATAAGCTGGTGAATATTCCGGCTAATCCTGACTATAGCTCATTGAACCTCGCGGCAGCAGTGCAGGTGATGGCCTATGAGCTTAGAATGAGCTTTAACCCGGAATTACATGCCGGTCGAATCGGTGAACAGCGTGAACCCATTCATGCTGAGGACCTGTCACATTTGTACATGCATTTTGAACAGTCTCTGCTGGCAATAGGGTTTCTGGATCCAGAAAACCCACGTTACTTGATGCGCAGAATTCGTCGCCTGTTCAATCGTGCAGACTTGGATCGTAATGAGCTGCAAATTCTGCATGGCATTTTGCGCGCAGCAGAAACCAAAGCGAGGGCACCACAATGACGCAACAAAAGGTCAGTCTCTGGCAACGAATCAAAGAAGATGTTTTGTGCGTATTTGATCGTGATCCGGCGGCAAGAAATGTGTTTGAGATCATTACCACCTACCCGGGCGTGCATGCGTTGCAACTGCACCGTTTCAGTCACTGGCTTTGGCAACGTCGCTGGTATTGGCTGGCCAGATTTATTTCAAGCATTAGTCGCTGGTTGACAGGTGTTGAAATCCACCCAGGAGCAAGGATAGGCCGGCGTTTTTTTATCGACCATGGCATGGGGGTTGTGAT
>SKGV01000061.1 GCA_007117275.1 Methylophaga sp. | reverse complement strand
GTTAATGATGTTATTGAAGCAGCCGGGTTCAAACTGATTGAAGTGACCGCTTTCCAGCAGATTAACTACACGCATCAGATCATTGTCCGCAGCGATGATCTCCCTCGGTTGATAGTGATGACGCATGTCATTGACTTGCTGTTCGGTAAGCCCAAACAGGAAGAAGTTTTGCTCGCCGACTTCTTCGAGAATCTCGATGTTGGCACCATCCAGTGTGCCAATGGTGATGGCACCATTCATCATGAACTTCATGTTGCCGGTACCGGAAGCTTCCTTGCCGGCCGTGGAGATTTGTTCAGATAAATCCGCTGCCGGACAGATAACTTCCATCGCAGAGACTTGATAATTGGGTAAAAATACCACTTTGAGCATATCACCAACATCAGGATCATTATTGACGACGCTGGCAACGTTATTGATGAGTTTAATGATATCTTTGGCTATGGCATAACCGGGAGCGGCCTTGCCGCCAAATAGCACGCAGCGTTGAACCAGGCCTTGTTGATCGCCACGTTTGATACGGTCATAGAGATGAATCACATGCAGGATGTTCAGCAGCTGGCGTTTGTACTCATGTATGCGTTTGACCTGAATATCAAACAGGGCGTCAGGATTGAACTCAACACCACAGGCTTGTTTTACCAGCGTGGCCAGGCGTTGTTTATTGGCGCGTTTTGCAGCATCCCATTGAGCTTGAAATGCCGGGTCATTGGCCAATGGCTCAAGTTTCTTCAGTTGTGTCAGATCGGTAATCCAGTGAGTGCCGATTTTGTCACTAATAAGTGAGCTCAAGCCGGGGTTGCACCAGGCAATCCAGCGGCGTTGCGTGACGCCATTGGTTTTGTTGTTGAATTTTTCAGGCCACAGGGCATAAAACTCACTGAAAAGGCCTTTTTTTAACAACTCGGAATGCAGGGCGGCAACGCCATTGACCGAAAAGCTGCCAATGATAGCCAGGTGCGCCATTCGCACTTGTTGCTCTGGGCCTTCTTCAATGATGGACAGTCGCTCCAATCGTCCTTTGTCACCCGGCCAATGACTAGCAACTTCAGACAGGAATCTTGCATTAATCTCGAAGATGATCTCGAGCACTCTGGGTAACAGGCGGCTAAACAGATTAACAGGCCAGCGTTCCAAGGCCTCAGGCAACAAGGTGTGATTGGTGTAGGCCATTGTGCTGGAGGTGATTTGCCATGCGCTGTCCCAGTCGAGTTGGTGTTCGTCGATTAGCAAACGCATCAGTTCAGCCACTGCAACGGTGGGATGAGTATCATTCAACTGGAAGCAATTTTTGTTGGAGAAGTCACTAAAGTCATTGCCGTGCGCTGTGACCCAGTGATCAAGGATATCCTGAAGACTTGCCGATGCTAAGAAATACTGCTGACGAAGTCTCAATTCCTTACCATTTTCACTGGCATCGTTTGGATAGAGCACCATGCTGATGTTTTCAGCTTCATTTTTGGCAGCGACTGCTTCTGTATAAGAGCCAGCATTAAAGTCTTCCAGGTTGAACTCATCAGTGGCCGATGATTTCCAGAGTCGCAGCAGGTTGACCGTGCCGTTCTGATAACCCGGAATCGGCATGTCATAGGGTATCGCAAGCACATCATTGGTGTTGACCCAGATGACGCTGAGACTGTTATCGGGGTTGCGTTGATATTCGGTGTGGCCGCCAAATTTGATGCGCTGGGAAAATTCAGGACGTTCAAGTTCCCACGGGTTGCCGTCACGCAGCCAGTGGTCGGGCATTTCAATTTGTCTGCCATTGTTAATGTCTTGCTGAAACATGCCATATTCATAGCGGATGCCATATCCCGTCACCGGTAGTTGCAATGTGGCGCAACTGTCAATAAAACAGGCGGCTAGTCGACCGAGGCCACCGTTACCCAAGCCGGCATCATGCTCTTGCTCGACCAGCTCCTCAAAATCGAGACCAAGTGTGTGCAAGACTTCGCTAAGCTTTTCATCCAGACCTAGGTTGAGTGCCGAATTGCCTAACGCTCGGCCCATCAGGAATTCCATCGACAGATAGTAGGCGTGCTTGCACTTGGCATGAGAGTAGGCATGCTTAGTCTGTTTCATGCGGGAGAATAATCGGTCACGCAGAGTCAGTGCCAAGGCATGGAACAAGTAATGCCCTGATGCGCAGCCCTTATCCTGCGCCAGATACACACCGTAATAGCGCTTGAAATCCTCGAGCAGCGCCGAGGTTTCCAGGGACAGTTCCTTGTTTTCAAACAGTTCGGGGTTTGGCGTAACCTTGCAGGCGTAGCGTGGCGTCATAACAAAAACATCCTAAGTTAACATCTGCGCCGGCTGGCACAGAGAGGCAGTCAATGGTCGGCATCGTTACCGGAAATTAGAGACATGCTGCGGGTGAATTTCTTGCATATCATCAGCCTGCTGTCAGGCAGTTGTACACCCAACATTAAAAACTTTCAGGGTCAGTCGTCAAGCGTCAAAATTAGCTGTGCGATTTTTTCAGCGTGTCGATTCTTGAATACCTGCATCGCTGATAATATCAAACCATTGATCCAGCACCATGATTGCTTGGTCGCGGCCGGATTTTTTGAGTGATGAAAACAATTGAACGCTGGCGGGCAGTTCGGCATTCATGAGCTGTTGTTTGACGCTGTTGAGAGTCGACTTAGCGGCTCCATGACTTAGTTTGTCTGATTTTGTCAGCAGTATGTGCACAGGCAAGTTGGCGTGTTTGGCCCAGTTAAGCATTTGTATATCGAACGCCTTGAGCGGATGTCGAATATCCATCAGCAGCACCAGACCTTTAAGGGACTGTCGCGTTTCCAGATATTTAGCCAGCGTTTGTTGCCAGCGAAGCTTCATTTTTTCCGGGACTTTGGCATAACCATAGCCGGGCAGATCGACCAAGGCCCGCTGAGCATCCAAACGGAAAAAATTGATCATTTGGGTTCTGCCAGGCGTTTTACTGGTCCTTGCGAGCGAATTGATACCGGTCAAGGTATTGATTGCGCTTGATTTTCCAGCATTTGAACGTCCGGCGAAGGCCACTTCCATACCGCTGTCTTCAGGCAGTTCCGGCAATTGGGTGGCACTGCCGTCATAATAAGCAAGCCGGTAAAACTGTGACATTATCTATTACTCTATGGTGCAAAATTGGCTGGATAAGGTTAACATATCCATGATTTTATCGACCGAAAGTCTAATCAGGAATGACAATGAAAAAGTTGTTTATGGCAGCGCTGCTGTCCACGACACTCGGTGTGTCAAGTTCAGCCATGGCTGTGGGTAATCCGCAAGCAGGACAGGCAAAGGCAGAGTCATGCGCAGCCTGTCACGGCCCCAATGGTAATAGCCCAATGGACGCCTTCCCCAATCTTGCGGGACAAGCCGCCAGTTACATCGTCAAGCAGCTTCAGGACTATAAGTCTGGTGC
>SKGV01000124.1 GCA_007117275.1 Methylophaga sp. | reverse complement strand
TGTTTGACCACTTCATTGAGCTCCTTGAGCTCGCGACAGGTAAATAACCCAGATGGCAAAACGTACTGATATTGAAAGCATTTTGATTCTCGGTGCTGGTCCGATCGTCATCGGCCAGGCCTGTGAGTTTGATTACTCAGGCGCTCAAGCCTGTAAAGCGCTTCGGGAGGAAGGCTACCGAGTAATTCTGGTTAATTCCAACCCTGCTACCATCATGACTGACCCGAATATGGCCGATGCGACCTATATCGAGCCAGTCACCTGGAAGGCCGTCAGCAAGGTTATCGAAGCTGAACGTCCAGATGCCATCTTGCCAACCATGGGCGGACAAACAGCACTGAATTGTGCTTTGGATCTTGAACGACACGGTGTGCTGGAAAAATTTGGCGTGGAAATGATCGGTGCAGACAGCAAGGCCATTAACAAAGCTGAAGATCGTGATTTATTCCGTGAGGCCATGCGCAAGATTGGCCTTGATATGCCTCAATCTGATATCGCTCACTCACTCGAAGAAGCGTTATCGGTACAGGAAAAATTTGGATTCCCGGTCATTATTCGTCCCTCCTTCACCATGGGCGGCAGCGGTGGCGGTATCGCATACAACCGAGAAGATTTTATCGACATCTGCCAGCGAGGCTTGTATCTCAGTCCGACCTCTGAGCTGTTGATCGAAGAGTCAATCATCGGCTGGAAAGAATATGAAATGGAAGTGGTGCGTGACCGTAAGGACAATGCCATTATCATCTGTTCGATTGAAAATCTGGACCCGATGGGGGTACATACTGGCGACTCCATTACTGTAGCGCCTGCACAAACCCTGACCGACAAGGAATATCAAATCATGCGCAACGCCTCATTGGCAGTGCTGCGTGAAATCGGTGTCGATACGGGTGGTTCCAATGTGCAGTTTGCCGTAAATCCGCAAACAGGTCGGTTGATTATTATCGAGATGAATCCGCGTGTCTCACGCTCATCGGCACTGGCCTCCAAAGCGACCGGCTTCCCAATTGCTAAGGTCGCAGCAAAACTGGCGGTGGGCTACACCCTGGACGAACTTCAAAATGAAATCACTGGCAATGCCACGCCAGCATCGTTCGAGCCGAGCATCGACTATGTTGTGACAAAGGTACCTCGTTTTACCTTTGAAAAATTCCCACAGGCGGATAACCGCCTCAGCACGCAAATGAAATCAGTCGGCGAGGTGATGGCCATTGGTCGAAACTTCCAGGAATCATTGCAAAAAGCACTAAGAGGCCTCGAAATCGATCGTGACGGTTTGACTGAGGTCCTGGATCTTAATGATGAGAATGCGGCAGAAACCTTGCGCCGTGAATTGCGGCTGCCGGGTTCTGACCGACTCTGGTACGTGGCTGATGCACTGCGATTTGGTATGAGTTTTGAAGAAGTTCAACAGCTCACGCACATCGACCCGTGGTTCTTGGTTCAAATTCAGGAAATCGTCGATATTGAGAATCTGCTGAAAGAGCGTTCACTTAGCGATATCAATGCTGTTGAACTGCGTAAGCTGAAACAGAAAGGCTTTTCTGATTCTCGACTTGCCAAACTGCTGCACAAAACCGAAAAGCAAGTGCGCAGCCACCGCCATGACTTGGACGTGCGTCCTGTGTATAAAAGGGTTGACACGTGCGCAGCCGAGTTTGCTACCACCACCGCCTATATGTATTCCACGTATGACCAGGAATGTGAGGCCAATCCGAGCAATCGCGACAAGATCATGATTTTGGGGGGTGGCCCGAACCGAATCGGTCAAGGGATCGAGTTTGATTATTGTTGTGTACATGCAGCACTGGCTTTGCGTGATGATGGTTATGAAACCATCATGGTCAACTGTAATCCAGAGACTGTTTCGACCGATTACGATACCTCAGATCGTTTATATTTTGAGTCACTGACACTGGAAGACGTGCTCGAGATTGTTGCGCTGGAGCAACCCAAAGGTGTCATTGTTCAATTTGGTGGTCAGACGCCACTCAAACTGGCTCGTGCACTGGAGGCGGCCGGTGTACCCATTATTGGTACCTCACCCGATGCAATTGACCATGCCGAAGATCGTGAACGTTTCCAGCAAATGGTCGACAAGCTCGGATTGCTGCAACCACCCAATCGACTGGCTCATTCGATAGATACGGCAGTTTCCCTTGCCGCTGAAGTTGGCTATCCATTGGTTGTTAGACCCTCATACGTTCTGGGTGGACGCGCTATGGAAATCGTCTACAACGAAGAAGAGTTGCAGCGGTATATGCTCACCGCGGTGCAGGTATCTAACGATTCTCCTGTATTGCTAGACCGTTTTCTTGATGACGCGGTTGAAGTCGATGTTGATGCCATTTGTGACGGCAAGGATGTGCTGATTGGCGGCATTATGGAGCACATTGAGCAAGCCGGCGTTCACTCTGGCGACTCGGCATGTGCTATTCCGCCCTACAGTCTGAGTCCAGCTATTCTCGACCAGCTACGTGAACAGGTGCGTCAAATGGCCCGAGAATTGGGTGTAATTGGTTTAATGAATACCCAGTTTGCCATTCAGGGTGATCGGGTATTTATTCTAGAGGTCAATCCTCGTGCCTCTAGAACAGTGCCTTATGTTTCCAAAACTATTGGTATTCCATTGGCTAAAGTGGCTGCTCGTTGTATGGCGGGTATGCCACTGATCGAGCAAGGTGTTACCAAAGAGGTTATACCGGCTTACTATTCGGTGAAAGAAGCGGTATTTCCGTTTATCAAGTTCCAGGGCGTTGACCCAATCCTCGGGCCAGAGATGAAATCGACCGGTGAAGTGATGGGTGTTGGCCGAAGCTTCGGTGAGGCTTTTGCCAAATCACAGTTAGCGGCTTCTGTAAAATTACCGACAGATGGCAAGGCTTTCATTAGTGTTCGTGAGGCTGATAAAGTATCGGTGGTCAGCATTGCCAAAGATCTGGTCAACCTTGGTTTTTCACTCATGGCCACGCGAGGCACACAGAAAGTCTTGGAAGCCTCTGGTGTCAGTTGCGAACGGGTCAACAAAGTTGCAGAAGGTCAACCGCATATTGTTGATATGATCAAAAACGATGAAATCAGCCTGATTGTAAATACCACAGAAGGTCGCCAGGCTGTGGCTGATTCCAGAGAGATTCGTCGTGCCGCACTGCAGCACCAGGTTAACTACACCACCACGTTGGCAGCTGCCAGAGCCACAGTGTTGGCACTAAACAGTCAAAACAATGACTCGGTCAACAGATTGCAGTCACTGCATGGAGAGTTGAAATAATGCCGGTACCTATGACGCATCACGGAGCAGAAGCGCTCAAACAAGAGCTGCATGAGCTGAAAACAGTCAAGCGTCCCAGTGTAGTCAACGCTATTTCTGAAGCGCGTGCCCATGGTGATCTTAAAGAGAATGCTGAGTATCACGCTGCGCGTGAACAACAGAGCTTCATCGAAGGTCGCATTCACGAGCTTGAGGCTACCTTGGCGAATGCACAGGTCATCGATCCCACCTCATTGCCACAAGATGGGCGGGTTGTGTTTGGCGTGACAGTAGACTTACTCAACATCGATACCGATGAAGAAGTCACATATCAAATCGTCGGCGATTACGAGTCTGATATCAAACTCAACCGTATTTCCGTCTCTTCGCCTATTGCCAGAGCATTGATTGGCAAGGAAGTGGACGATCTGGCGACCGTGGAGGCACCGGGTGGCAACATCGAATATGAAATCATTGCTATCCGATACCTCGGTTAATGCCTGATGCGCCGCTCTGAATATGCCGGAGAAAGATTATTGCTGACCTTATGGGTTGGCAGTCTCTGGGCGATAGGTTTTCTTGCGGTGCCCGTCGCATTTTCTACCTTGGATAATCCTGTTGCGGCCGACTTTGCTGCCATTTTATTTCATCTGGTCAGTTATTTAGGGCTGTTTTGTGGGGCAATTCTCATCGCTACCAAACTCATGTTGGATCGGGGGACAATTACCAGAGCTTGGCGTTTTTGGATCCTTATCCTAATGGTCAGTATCACACTGGTGCTCACGGTGTATGTGTTGCCCGAAATCGCACATTTGAGACAAATACTGATTCAGGCTGACACTGATCTTGGCCAGCGTTTTGACAGATTGCATATGATCAATGAAAACCTGTATCTGCTGTTGTCAGTGCTTGGACTGCTGTTGGTGATGACCTCCGATAAGACACATCAATCGCCACTAGAGGGGCAAGATGGCCCGAAGTAAATCCAGTCAAAACTGGCTCAAGGAACATTTTGACGACCCTTATGTAAAAAAAGCGCAACAGAAGGGCTATCGATCTCGAGCAACATTCAAACTAGAAGAGATTGATCAAAAAGACAAATTGATTCGACCCGCAATGGCTGTGGTTGATTTGGGGGCAGCTCCCGGCGGCTGGTCAGATTATGCCCTGAACAAGGTCGGCGATAGTGGTACCGTGGTGGCACTGGATATTTTGCCGATGACACCACTGACCGGTGTACACTTCATTGAAGGTGATTTTCGAGAAGATGAAGTATTGCAACAATTGGAAAGCCTTTTGGCGGGTAAGCAACTTGACCTTGTATTATCGGATATGGCCCCCAATATGTCAGGTGTGGGTACTGTGGATCAGGCGGGCAGTATGTACCTCGTCGAACTGGCATTGGATTTTGCGCTGAATCACTTAAGTAAACAGGGTGATTTTCTTGTCAAAGTTTTCCAAGGTGAAGGCTTTGATGGTTATTTTGCTGCAATGCGGCAGCATTTCAAAAAAGTCATTACACGTAAACCGGACGCATCCAGAGCGCGCAGCCGTGAAGTATATTTACTGGGTCGCGGACTAAAGTAGTTGCAAGGCAACATACTGACTAGAGGTAACAAACATTGAGTGACATGATGAAGAATATTATCCTGTGGGTCGTCATCGCTATGGTGCTGATGTCGGTGTTTAACAATTTTGGCCCACAACAGGGGCGAAGTAATGAAATCGATTACTCATCATTTATCAGTAGTGTTAAAGAAGGCGGTGTTGCCAGCGTCGATATTCAAGGCCGTGAAATCACCGGTCGGATGAACGACGGCACTACTTTTGCTACCTTCAGCCCAGACTTCGATCCAGGTCTGATTGGTGACTTGCTGGATAACGGCGTCAGTATCAAGGCCCAGCCGGTTGAGAGAACGGGTTTACTGATGCAAATCTTCATCTCCTGGTTCCCGATGCTGCTGTTGATCGCCGTATGGATTTTCTTCATGCGACAAATGCAAGGCGGTGGTGGCAAGAACCCTATGTCCTTTGGCAAAAGCAAAGCACGCATGCTGAGCGAAGATCAGGTTAAAGTGACTTTCAAAGATGTGGCTGGTGTAGAGGAGGCTAAAGAAGAAGTTGCAGAGCTGGTCGATTTTTTAAGAGATCCGAGTAAGTTTCAAAAACTAGGTGGACGCATTCCACGCGGCATTTTGATGGCGGGGTCACCAGGTACTGGTAAAACGTTGCTGGCTAAAGCCATTGCGGGTGAGGCCAAAGTGCCATTTTTCACCATCTCCGGTTCCGACTTTGTCGAAATGTTCGTCGGTGTGGGTGCCTCTCGTGTGCGTGATATGTTCGAGCAGGCTAAAAAGCATGCACCATGCATTATCTTCATTGACGAGATTGATGCTGTCGGTCGCCATCGTGGTGCCGGGCTTGGCGGTGGTAATGACGAGCGCGAACAAACGCTTAACCAGTTACTGGTTGAAATGGATGGGTTCGAAGGTAATGAAGGTGTCATTGTCATTGCTGCAACTAACCGTCCGGATGTGCTTGACCCTGCCTTGTTACGCCCAGGCCGTTTTGACCGTCAGGTCGTGGTGCCATTGCCTGATATCCGGGGGCGTGAGCAGATCCTAAATGTACACTTGCGTAAAGTGCCTGCCGGTGATGATATTGATGCCAGCGTAATTGCGCGTGGCACACCCGGTTTTTCAGGTGCAGATTTGGCTAATTTGGTTAACGAAGCGGCTTTGTTTGCTGCACGGGCAGACAAACGTCTGGTCACTATGCAACACATGGAGTTGGCCAAAGACAAAATCATGATGGGGGCAGAGCGTCGTTCTATGGTCATGAACGACAAAGAGAAGAAACTCACTGCATATCATGAAGCTGGCCACGCAATTGTTGGTCGACTGGTACCGGGACACGATCCCGTTTACAAAGTTAGTATTATTCCGCGTGGTCGTGCCTTGGGTGTGACCATGTTCTTACCGACAGAAGACAAATACAGCTACAGCAAGCAACAACTGGAGAGTCAGATCTCAAGTCTTTACGGTGGCCGTATTGCTGAGGAAATGATCTTCGGCAAAGAGGCCGTAACTACGGGGGCTTCCAACGATATTCACCGCGCCACCGAGCTGGCCCACAATATGGTCACCAAATGGGGCTTGTCCGACAATATGGGGCCTTTGTCATACGGTGAGGAGGAAGGCGAAGTCTTTCTGGGTCGGAGTGTCACGCAACACAAAGCCGTTTCAGATTTGACTGCTAAGCAAATTGATGAAGATGTGCGTGCATTGATCAACCGCAACTACGAGCGGGCCGAGCGTTTGCTGACGGAAAACATCGACAAACTGCATACAATGTCAGAATTGTTGATGAAATACGAAACCATCGATAGTGATCAAATCGACGCAATCATGGAGGGTCGTGATCCAGGCGAACCCAAAGGCTGGTCAGATAGAACAACACCGCCTTCTGCCAATGATGATCAACCCGAATCTGAGCCAAATGTTACTGGCAAACCTGCCGATCAACTAAATTAGGCTCATCACGGATGTTTCTCGATTGTGCCGGCAAGTCACTTGACTTGTCGGCGCCCACAGTGATGGGCATTCTCAATGTCACCCCTGACTCATTTTCCGATGGTGGCAAATTCAATAGTGTGGATAAGGCTGTACAACAAGCTGGGGCAATGTTGCAAGACGGTGCTAGTATTATAGATATCGGCGGGGAATCAACACGGCCCGGCGCTCAACCAGTGTCGATTCAACAAGAGCTTGATCGAGTTTTGCCTGTGATTGAGGCCATTCACCGTGAGTTGGATGTCATTATCTCGATTGATACTCATAAACCTGTGGTGATGCAGGCCGCTGTAGCTTCGGGCGCTGGACTTATCAATGATGTCAATGCCCTGCGTACAGACAATGCCGTTGAAGTTGCTGCCGCTTGTCGGGTGCCCGTCTGTCTGATGCACATGCAGGGAACGCCGCAAACCATGCAAAATGAGCCAAGCTACCACGACGTGGTCGCCGAGGTGAAAAGCTTCCTTGCACAGCGTATCGAGGTATGTGAAGCAGCTGGAATTTCCCGACAGCAGATTATTCTCGACCCGGGCTTTGGTTTTGGCAAACGGGCACGGCATAATTTGAGACTGATGAAACACTTGTCAGAGTTTCAATCGCTAGCATTGCCCTTACTTGTAGGGGTATCGCGTAAATCAATTATTGGTGAAACCCTGAACTTACCGGTGGAACAACGTTTAGCGGGTAGTTTGGCACTGGCAAGTCTCGCGATCTGGCAAGGGGCGTCGATCATTCGCAGCCATGATGTCAGAGAAACAGTTCAGGCAGTAAAGTTGTGTCAGAGCGTCATGCAGGTGGAAGATTTTGACTGAGCAAAGAAAGTTTTTTGGAACGGATGGAATACGTGGTCGAGTTGGTTCAGGTGCGATAGCTCCTGACTTTGTGCTCAAATTGGGTTGGGCTGTTGGGCGGGTATTAGCAAAAGAGCGTCACAGCAAGGTACTCATTGGCAAGGACACTCGGATTTCTGGTTACCTGTTTGAGTCGGCACTTCAGGCAGGCTTATCCGCTGCCGGTGTGGACATTTACCTAACAGGACCTATGCCGACGCCTGCTGTGGCTTATTTGACTCGAACCTTTCGTGCACAGGCCGGTATTGTCATCAGTGCTTCACATAACCCCTATCATGACAACGGCATCAAATTCTTTTCTGCCGATGGTACCAAGTTACAGGATGCGGTTGAGTTGGAGATTGAAGCCATGCTCGACCAGCCACTGCAAACAGTCGATTCAAGGCAACTGGGAAAAGCCCACAGGATTGCTGACGCACCCGGCAGGTATATCGAGTTTTGCAAAAGTTCCATTCCAACAGGAACGGACCTAAGTCATCTAAAACTTGTGGTGGATTGTGCGCACGGCGCAACCTATCACATCGCACCTCAAGTGTTTGCTGAGCTGGGTGCTGAAGTGATTGAAATGGGCACTGATCCGGATGGTTTCAACATCAATCAGGAGTGTGGTTCAACCGAGCCGAGATTGTTACAAGCGGCAGTTTTGGAGCATCAGGCTGACCTTGGCATCGCCCTTGATGGCGATGGTGATCGCATTATTATGGTCGACCACAAAGGTGAAATCGTTGATGGTGATGAGATTCTCTACATCATTGCTAGGAGTCGGCAAAAAGCTGGGCTGCCGCAACCGGATGTTGTGGGCACTCAAATGTCCAATCTTGGGCTTGAGCATGCCTTGGAAAAAATCGGCATCAAACTTCATCGAGCCAAAGTAGGTGATCGTTACGTCATTGAAAAAATGTTGCAGGTAAACGGTGTGCTGGGCGGAGAAGCCTCTGGGCATATTATCTGTCTTGATAAGACCTCGACAGGTGATGGCATCGTTGCCGCGCTGCAAGTGCTTGCCGAAATTCAGCAGTCCGGACATAGCCTTCATGAATTGCGCTCCGCAGTGAACAAATATCCACAAAGACTGATTAACGTCAAAATCAAAAAAATGATTGATCTGCAAGCCAATAGTGCCATTATCGAAGCCTTGCAGGCAGCAGAGGCACAATTGGCTGATGAGGGACGCATATTGCTTCGCCCATCAGGCACAGAGCCGGTCATCAGGGTAATGGTTGAAGGCCGTGATGCGACGCTTATCAACAAATTGGCAAAACAGCTGGCTGCGTTGATTGAAACCATTGCTGAGCAAAACTAATGTGCCCTGCCAGATGCTTTATGGTCATTGACTCGGCACTGTCTATGTTTGATTTCTTCATCAAAGGAGCTGCCCGTGCGTAAGCCGTTGGTTGCTGGAAACTGGAAAATGAACGGCACCAGTGCCAGTCATCAGCGCTTGCTGGAAGGCATTCTCGGCCAGCGTGAGCGTTTTGCTGGGACGGAAGTTGCGTTATTTCCTCCTGCGGTATACCTACAACAGGTACAACATGCCCTGACTGGAACCGGAATTAACTGGGGAACTCAGAACCTCTCGCAGTTTGCGTCGGGTGCCTTCACCGGTGAAATTTCCGCGGCAATGCTACGAGATTTTGATTGCAAGTATGTGTTGATAGGTCACTCCGAACGGCGCTGTCTTTATGCAGAGCTCAACCTTGACCAACTTGTCTTGGATCACATCATTGCAGAGAAATACGAAATCGCAATTAAGTTTGGTATTACACCGATCATTTGCATTGGTGAAAGCCCGGACGAACATGCGCTGGGGCAAACTGAAGAAATGGTCGCCCGACTGCTGGATACGGTGATTGCGCATCAAGGTGTCGAAACACTGCAACATGCAGTGCTTGCCTATGAACCTGTCTGGGCCATTGGTACCGGCAGAACAGCCAGTCCTGATTGGGCTCAAGAGGTACACGCATTTATGCGCGAGCGTGTTGCCAAACATGACCGGGAAACCTCACAAATGCTTAGAATACTTTACGGGGGCAGCGTAACAGGTAATAATGCCGCTCCATTATTTGCTAAACCCGATATTGATGGCGGGCTAATCGGTGGAGCCTCACTCGACCCCGACGAGTTTGTTACAATATGCGAGGTTGCAGCATCAACACTTACAGGTTAATGAAATAAATGGATGCTTTGATTCTGCTGATACACGTTGTTGTATCGGTAATTTTGGTTGGTTTGATTCTCATTCAACACGGTAAAGGTGCAGATGCGGGTGCCGCAGCCCTGGGCGGTGGAAGCGCTAGTTTGTTTGGCAGTCGTGGTTCTGCGTCATTTCTAAGTCGTAGCAGCGCTGTTCTGGCGACTGTGTTTTTCATTACTAGCCTGAGTCTCGCTTACTTTGCTGGTGTCGGCGACCGCCCAGATAGAAGTATCACAGAGTCCGTGCTCATTGAAGAAACAGCTCCAGCTGATTTGCCTGATTTTCCTTGATAAAAAAATTGCCGACGTGGTGAAATTGGTAGACACGCTATCTTGAGGGGGTAGTGCCTTATGGTGTGCCGGTTCGACTCCGGCCGTCGGCACCATTTACTGATTCGCAGTGGCTCACACCGAGCCACCAATCAACTGAAAATCAAAACATACCAACGCTTTGCGCGTCTCAATATACACCCCACACCTCACACCCACCACCCACTCATTCACAACGGTACGCATAATTGCTGCACAAGATGGGTCCATGGCTGAGCATATGGCAAGCAGTGGCGGGTTCGCGCTTGTGTGAACGCCATCGGTCATCACAATATCTTACCCGCACCCCAGAATCATCGTTGATTGGCATTATAGCGCCATATTGTGCGAAATAATCTAAAAATAAGCCGTGTTATGCCTTCTATTTAACGACCTAGGCGTGTAGTATCAACGTCTGTCGATAACGTGCTGTCTCGGTGTATCCGCCGCCATTATCGATAGATGGTTTCTAACTTCTTGAAAGGCTTACAGGAACGGGCATGCTGGAGAGTTATCTCCCCATTCTGTTGTTTATCATGCTGGGCACTGCGTTTGGTGTTGTGCCGCTATTAGCCGGATATATTTTGGGGCCTCGACGACCAGACCAAGAAAAGCGCTCAGCCTACGAATGCGGCTTTGAGCCTTTCGAAGACACTCACGGCAAGTTTGATGTTCGTTACTATCTCGTCGCCATTTTATTCATCATTTTCGATCTGGAAATCGCGTTTCTATTCCCCTGGGCCATTGTGCTGGATGATATTGGCCTGTTCGGACTGCTGGCCATGTTTTTGTTTCTGGGCATTCTGGTGGTCGGATTCATTTATGAATGGAAGAAGGGCGCACTGGAATGGGAATAGAAGGTGTACTTGAAAAAGGGGTCATCACCACCAGTGCCGATCAGTTGATTAACTGGGCGCGCACTGGCTCATTGTGGCCAATGACCTTCGGTCTTGCCTGTTGTGCGGTAGAGATGATGCATGCAGGTGCATCCCGATATGATTTGGATCGCTTTGGTGTGGTGTTTCGACCCAGCCCGAGACAGTCTGATGTCATGATTGTTGCAGGCACACTGGTCAACAAAATGGCACCTGCGCTGCGCAAGGTCTATGACCAGATGTCAGAGCCGCGCTGGGTGATTTCCATGGGCTCTTGTGCCAATGGTGGTGGCTACTATCACTACTCTTATTCAGTGGTTCGTGGCTGTGATCGCATTGTGCCGGTTGATATTTATGTGCCGGGTTGCCCACCAACAGCAGAAGCACTGCTATACGGAATCATACAGCTTCAAAAGAAAATACAACGTACCAGCACGATTGCAAAACCGACAAGGCAGGGCTAGAGCGGCATGCTGGAGCGTCTTAAGTCCACACTGCAACAAACGTTTGGATCTGCCCTGCTTGAGGCGGAGTTGGCGCGTGATGAGCTCACAGTCAATGTTGATGCAACTCAGATAAAAGAGGTTTGTCTGAAGCTGCGGGATGAGTGTGGCTTTAGCCAGCTTATCGACCTCTGTGCGGTGGATTACGCTGATTATGCCGGCAGTGCTTGGGAAACTAACCAAGCCACTGAGCATGGCTTCAGCCGGGCTAGCCAAGTTGATCAATTTACAGACAGACAGGTGTCCGGCATGCGTTTTGCCGTTGTTTACCACCTGTTGTCCATAGAAAACAATGTTCGCTTGCGAGTGAAGGCGGACTTACCCGCTGAATTACCAATCATCGACAGTGTGATATCGGTATGGCGCAGTGCGGATTGGTTTGAACGCGAAGCCTATGATTTGTTTGGCATTTTGTTTGACTGTCATCCAGATTTACGTCGTATCCTGACGGACTATGGTTTTGTCGGGCACCCGTTACGTAAGGATTTCCCGTTAACAGGCTATGTCGAGATGCGTTACGACTCTGAACAAAAGCGTGTAATTTACGAACCGGTCACGATTGAACCACGCATTTTGGTGCCTCGTGTGATTCGTGATGATAACCGCTATACCGGGGATGGGAAATAGCGTGACCAGTATTGATACAACATTCGCCTCGAAAAAAGGCCGAAGAGCAGTAGCGTCTCAATCGTTGTTCAGGCAGGGTAGTCGCCGTCATGGCTGAAATTAAAAACTACACACTCAACTTCGGCCCACAGCACCCAGCCGCACATGGCGTATTACGCCTGATTTTGGAAATGGATGGTGAGGTAATCGAGCGTGCCGATCCCCATATTGGCCTGCTGCATCGTGGCACTGAAAAATTGGCCGAATCTAAACCATTCAATCAAAGCATTGGCTACATGGATCGGCTCGACTATGT
The DNA here is from genome assembly GCA_007117275.1 of Methylophaga sp. GTDB lineage: Bacteria > Pseudomonadota > Gammaproteobacteria > Nitrosococcales > Methylophagaceae > Methylophaga. The sequence goes on along the minus strand of SKGV01000124.1, from coordinate 22 downwards.
GTCGATGATGTGTAACGAGCAC
>SKGV01000060.1 GCA_007117275.1 Methylophaga sp. | reverse complement strand
TTAAACGTTCGCTTGACAACACATCAAGCGATTGCGCACACGGCCCGGCAGCTACAAAAGCAGGGAGTGCAGTATGTCTGTGTGTCACTCGGTGCTGAGGGGGCCATTATTGTCGACCCAGACAACAGTTATCACGCCAAAGCACTCAGGGTACCAATCAACACCACCGTAGGTGCCGGCGATTCAATGGTAGCGGGACTGGTGGCGGGTTTAGCTATTGATGGTCAAGCGCAGACAGCGCTTCGCTATGGCATCGCATGTGGCGCAGGTACTGTCATGCACCCCGGTACAGAATTATTCAACGGCGATGAGCTCGCTGATTTCAGAGACAGGGTAAAAATCAAAACACTGAATATATGAGTCTTCAAGCCATCCATCAGCCTATTGGCTAGCCCTGAGATACACCAGCTAGCGCTCAATAGCGAAAATGCTGATTAATCGCTAAACTATCCGCCGCTTCATTTTCTGGATCAGCGCATGAAAACGCCTCAAATCGGCTTTGTCAGTCTCGGTTGCCCCAAAGCTTTGGTAGACAGCGAACGCATTATCACCAAACTGCGTTCCGAAGGTTACGATATTTCTCCGAGTTACGACGATGCTGATCTAGTCGTAGTAAACACCTGCGGCTTTATTGATTCAGCCGTAGAAGAATCGCTGGAAAGCATTGGTGAAGCCATTGCCCACAATGGTAAAGTCATTGTCACTGGCTGTCTGGGTAGTCGCGATAACACGATCCTTGAAAAACATCCGCAAGTGCTTGAAATTACCGGCGCACATGCACTGGAAGAAGTCGTCAGTGCCGTGCATAAACATTTGCCACCACTCCAGGATCCGTTTACCAGCCTGGTGCCACCCGAGGGCATCAAATTAACACCGCGTCACTATGCCTATCTGAAAATTTCGGAAGGCTGTAATCATCGTTGTACCTTTTGCATTATCCCCTCGATGCGTGGTGATCTGGTCAGTCGTCCGGTCAATCAAGTGGTCGCCGAAGCTAAGCGTCTTGTGGATGCCGGCGTTAAAGAACTCTTGGTGATCTCGCAAGATACCAGCGCCTACGGGGTGGATCTGAAATATCAAACGTTTGCTTGGCAGGGTCAGGAAATCGCCACTCGCTTTCAGGATCTTGCGGTCGCATTGGGCGAACTAGGTGTATGGGTGCGTATGCACTATGTTTACCCCTACCCACACGTTGATGATGTCGTTCCACTCATGGCAGAAGGCAAACTCTTGCCCTATCTGGATATCCCGTTTCAGCATGCCAGCCCGCGTATTCTCAAATTGATGAAGCGCCCTGCTTCCTCACAAAACAACCTGGAGCGCATTCAGGCTTGGCGCGCAATCTGCCCTGATATCACCCTGCGCAGTACCTTTATCGTCGGCTTTCCTGGCGAAACCGAACAGGAATTTGAACAGTTGCTAGACTTTCTCGACGCTGCGCAACTCGATAAAGCCGGGGCGTTTAAATATTCACCGGTCGATGGCGCCGTCGCCAATGACCTGCCAGATCCAGTACCCGAAGCCGTCAAAGAACAACGCCTTGCTCGCTTTATGGCAAAACAGGCGCAGATCAGTGCAGAGCGACTTCAGCAAAAAATTGGCAAACAAGACTGGGTAATCATTGACGAAGTGGTCGAAGAAGGTGCAGTCGGCCGAAGTCGCGCTGATGCACCAGAAATTGACGGGCAAGTATTTATCGACCACGCCACCCACCTGAAGGTGGGTGATATTGTTCGAGTTGAGTTTGAAGACGCCGACGAGCATGACCTCTGGGCCAAACTGGTCTGAGCATCAATACGCTCGATACCAATTGCCATCAGGCTTCAACGGTTTTGCATCGCTGATATTGGCTAGCCAACCATCTGAGTAATAATCAGATAACTGGTGTATGAGACAAACGCCAATAAGAAAAATAGCCCTTGAGAGCGGCCAATCTGCCGTTTTTTGCGATAGGCAAACACACACAGCAATAGCGTTAATGCGATGGTGACCAGCATATCCCTGGTCAACACCTCAGCAGGCACCGCCAACGGGTGAATCATAGCGGCAATGCCGACAACAACTAGGGTATTAAACAGGTTAGAGCCAAGCACATTACCCAGCGCCATATCGTGTTCACCTCTGCGAAGCGCTGCTAATGACGCTGCCAATTCCGGCAACGATGTGCCAATCGCCACCACGGTGAGGCCAATCACCAGATCACTAATACCGGCAAGTGCGGCTGTTTCGACAGCACCCCACACCAGCATTCTGGAACTGAGTATTAACAGCATCAAACCTGCAAGCAACCAAGCCAAACCCGACGAAATAGAGACCTTATCTACCGAAGCAATTTCTGATTCAATCTCCAGTGCCAACTCATCAGCGTTTTGTCTGGCTTGCCAGACACTCCAGCTCATTAAGCCGGCAAACACCACCAGTAAGGCCATTGCATCCCATCGCGATAGCTGACCGTTGATCAACTGCACCGCGGCAAACAAGGTAATCACCAACAAAATCGGCAGTTCACGCTTGACCACATTGGAATGCACCTGAAGCGGGCTGATAAATGCCACCAGACCGATGATGAGTGCGATATTGGCGATGTTTGAACCATAGGCATTACCCAATGCCAACCCCGGGTTGCCTTGCAATGCGGCAAAGGCAGACACCACCATTTCAGGCGCAGATGTACCAAAACCGAGAATGAGCATGCCGATAAGCAAGGGCGGCATATTGAAATGACGGGACACCACGGCGGCACCATCGACAAACCTGTCAGCACTCCAAACCAGCAGAATCAGACCCAGCACTAACGCAGCCAGGGGCAACCACATACGTATTCCTTAATCAGCAAAAAATTCAACCTCGCTGATTATAGTGCAGGGCACCCACGAATGATATTGCTTAGCGGCGACTGTCAGCCCGAACATGTTGCCGGACAATTCGTTTATTTTCCTGTCTGACGTCTGCGCGGTTGCGATATGACCATAGCCGTTCTCTTGCTGTTCGAGCACTGGCTTGCAGATCTACGATGGGCATTGGATAGTCGATGCCAAGCCGTACATTCCACATAAGCTGCTCCATCTCGGTCATCTGCCAGGGCTGATGAATCAGGTCATCGGGTAAGGCCGACAACTCAGGACACCACCGACGAATAAACTGTCCATCTGGGTCATGTTCTTGCGACTGCTTGAGCGGGTTATAAATACGAATGGTGTTGGTGCCGGTGACCCCTGCCTGCATCTGAAACTGCGGATAATGAATGCCCGGCTCAAAATCCAGGAACAGGGATGCTAAATGCTCAACACCAAGGCGCCAATCTATGTTCAGGTGATGACACAAAAAACTGACCAGCATGGCCCGCATCCGAAAGTTTAGGTAACCGCTGTGTTGCAAACAGCGCATGCAGGCATCTATCAGCGGATAGCCGGTTTGGCCTGTTTTCCACGCCGTAAGATCCTGCTGACATTG
>SKGV01000157.1 GCA_007117275.1 Methylophaga sp. | reverse complement strand
GATGTGATTCGAGCATTTAGTATTTACTTCAGTCTAGTTAACACGGCAGAAGAAGCCTTCCACCACCATAATCGCCAGATACAACTGAGAAATGGCGGCGATTTATGGAGTGGTTCATTTCTCGATACGCTGCAAGGTTTAAAGAGCGAAGGTGTGACGCTTGAACAATTACAGCAATTGCTCAATACCCTGAATTTCATCCCCGTTTTCACCGCGCACCCCACGGAATCAAAACGACGCACCGTGATGGAGGTTTTGCGCCGCGTATTTTTGCTGGATGCACAGTTGACCAATACACCGCTGACCGCTTTTGATGAAGCGCGGATTCGTTCAGAGCTCAAACGACAGATTCAGCTTTTATGGGTGACTGATGAGGTGCGCGCCGTAAAACCCACTGTTCGCGATGAAGTCAAAAACGGCCTGTATTACTTTAATGTAAGTTTGTTTGATGCCGTCCCCAGATGTTATCGAAACCTTGGTAATGCGATTCGCAGGGTCTATGCCGATGAGTTAGCCGATAACCCTCACGTTCACATTCCACAATTCATCCGATTTGGCTCTTGGATAGGCGGCGATCGGGATGGCAATCCATTTGTCACCGCTGAGACCACTGAAATGGCAATTATGTTGCAACAGCGAACAGTGCTGCGACGTTATCTGGAGGATGTTACACAGCTGATATTTTTGCTGACGCAATCTGAACCCTTATCTGAAATTAGTGAGGCACTGGCCGAGGATCTCAGCGCCTCTGAGCACCGCTTTAGTGATGCTTTTGCCAGCAACCAAGACCGGTTTGCCATGGAACCTTATCGGCGCAAACTTTACATGATGCGCTTTCGATTGGAGGATAATCTGCGCTTGATGCAGCAGTATTTCAAGCCAGAACAAAGGGTCGAAGCACTGGGCGTTGCCTACCACAACGAAGCAGAGTTTTTGGCAGATCTACAACTGATTTATCAGTCAATGTTGCTGCATGGCGAAGCCGATATGGCCTCTGCTGAATTGACCGATCTTATTCGTCTGGTCGAAACCTTTGGTTTTTGTCTCTACCAGCTGGATATTCGTCAAGAATCCAATCGTCATAGCCTGTCAGTTGCCGAGCTTTTGCAGGCAGGCGGCGTCTCCCATGATTATTTGCATCTGGATGAGTGGTCACGGCAAGCCTTGTTAAATGACTGCTTGCAAGCGCAACAGCCGCCTGCCATCAATCGCTCTGAATTGTCGGCTGAAACGCAGGAAACCCTCGCGGTGTTTGAATTGATGACGCGCATGCATCGCGATGTCAGTTCAAGAGTGTTTGGTAGTTATGTGATTTCCATGACCCATGAAGCCAGTCACATTCTTGAAGTACTCTGGCTGGCCCAGCAGTCCGGGCTTGCCGGTTATGATCAGGGACAGGTGTTTTGTCAGATACGCATTACACCGCTTTTTGAAACCATTGACGACTTGATGCGCATTGAGCCGGTGATGACTGCCTTGCTGGAAAATCCGGTGTACCGCGAGATGCTTCGAGCGTCTGGCGATTTGCAGGAAGTGATGCTGGGCTACTCCGACTCCTGTAAAGATGGCGGCATTCTGGCATCGGGATGGAATTTGTTTCTAGCCCAGCGCACCATCAGTAGCCTGGCTGATCGATATGGTATTCAATGCCGCATTTTTCATGGACGCGGTGGTACTATTGGCCGTGGCGGTGGCCCAACGCATGATGCCATCCTGGCGCAACCTGCAGGTTCGGTACACGGTCAGATCAAGTTCACCGAGCAAGGTGAGGTGTTGTCCTTCAAATACGGAAACACAGAAACCGCAACCTATGAGCTGGGCATGGGGATTAGCGCTTTGATCAAAGCCAGTAGAGGTTTGGTTGCGGATCACCCAGTAGTTAATGATGACTATGTGTCAATCATGCACGCACTGGCTGAGACCGGAGAGCAGACATATCGACAGCTGACAGAGCAAACGCCGGGCTTTCTAGACTTTTTTTACCAAGCTTGCCCAGTCGGTGAAATCGGTATGATGAATATCGGGTCACGGCCTTCGCATCGCAAGGCTGGAGATCGGTCTATAAAATCAGTAAGAGCCATAGGCTGGGTGTTCTCCTGGGCACAGTCACGCTTTACCTTACCTGCTTGGTATGGCATCGGAACCGCATTAACTTCCTGGGTGCAGCAGCAACCAGAACGCCTGGAACAACTGCAACAGATGTACCGTGAATGGCCGTTCTTTAGGGCCTTGCTCAGTAATACGCAGATGTCATTGTCCAAGTCCGATATGACCATTGCCGCCAACTATGCAGAGTTATGTTCAGAACGACGCACCGCTGGACATGTCTATGCGCTGATATTCAGCGAATATCAGCAAACGGTTCGACAGGTGTTGTCACTGGTTGAATCTGATGTCTTGATAGGGGAAAACCCAACGCTGGCACTGTCACTGCGTCGTCGGCAGCCCTACCTCGACCCATTGAATCATATTCAGTTGATGTTGATTAGACGTTATCGTGAGTCGATAGATGATGTTGACCAAGTATCCCGCTGGCAGGATCCGCTGATGCGCAGCATCAGTGCTATTTCAGCCGGCATGCGCAATACCGGCTGAAGACTGCATCAGTCTTGGGGCTTATCTGAGGCAGGCGGACGCAATGCTTTGCTGACATAGCGTGATTTGCTTTCGCGTTTTTTCATCAATGCGCGGCTGGCTTTGCCCTTAGCTGCCAGACCTTTGAGCTTGCGAATAGCTAATGGTGACTGCATGTGAAACTCAATACGCTCAAAGTTTTGGTGGTCATGCGGTTCAACTAGGCTGATGGCTGTGCCATGCTGTTCGCCACGCCCCGTTCGACCCACTCGATGTATATAGGTATCACCACGATAAGGCATATCGTAGTTGATGACATGGCTGACATCGGGCAAATCCAGTCCGCGGGCCGCCACGTCGGTGGCTACGGTGATCTTGATTTGACCCTCTCGGAATTTACGGATGCGCTGCCTGCGCTGAGCCAGATCAAAATCACCATGTAGTACTTGGGCTGAGAGGTTTTGTGATTGTAGCCAGTGCGTCAATTGTTCAGCACGTTCTCGTTTATTGCAGAACACCAGCGCTCGCTGACACTGCGCAGACTGGAGTATTGTGGTCAATAACATTTGCTTGTGTTCATGATTATCGGCCAGATAGACATAATGACTGATTCGATCGGTCTGCGCATTGGCTGCATGCAGCTGGATGTGCGCTGGATCTATGAGCACATTATCGGCAAACAGCTTGATACCATGGCCCGACAGTGTTGCCGAGAAAAGGCAACATTGAAAGCGATGTTCGATGCGAGCAAGTGACATCATCACATCAGGGCCTTGTCCCATGTCCAGCATCCGGTCAGCTTCGTCGATCACCACCAGTTGGATCTGCTGTAGATCCACAGCGTCGTTGTCGACCATGCTCAGTAAACGACCTGGCGTGGCAATCACTACGTCGCAGGGTTGATTGAGCAATTCGTGCTGGCGTCCGACATTAATGCCGCCGGTCAACATTACTACGCTTGGCTTGATCTCCCGGCCCAATAATTCGAGCACATGCTGTATCTGATGGGCCAGCTCTCTGGTTGGCGCCAATATCAGCACCCTGGCTGCTGACGATTCAGACTTCTCATCAAGTAGACGCTGCAAGATCGGTAACACAAAAGCAGCCGTTTTCCCGGTGCCGGTGGCGGCACCCGCCAGAACATCTCTGCCAGCAAATATTGCTGGAATCGCTGTGGCTTGAATGGGTGTGGGCGTGACATAACCTGCGCCAGTCAAGGCTTTGAGCAGTATGTCGTCTAAGAATAAATCATCAAAAGTCATTGTGGGATCACATCAGGGTTGCGATAACAGCGAAAATTTTAGAGGCGGATTATTTGAAAAATCATAACAGTGCGAAGGCAAAAAATCTTTGTTTTTCAACCTGTCCTGATCCGGGCCAAACTCAATTTGGCTCAGGTATACAGCACCAGTAGGCTGCCCATTACCATCACCAAGCAGGCCGCCAGTCGACTGCGAAAGTGTGCTTCGCGGAAAATTCTGGCGCCGAGAAACACTTGCAGTACCATGGTCAGTTGAAACAGTGCCAGCGCATAGGCGATTAACATTGTGGACAATAACAGCAGCGTGGTGAACTGCATCACCAGAATCAACAGGGCTAATCCAAGCAAGGCATAGCATTGCTGACTCATGTGAATAGTGTCGCGGCGCCACGAATGCGCTGAAAAAGCCTGATATAAAAGCACTGCCAAGGGTAGACCAAACAGGCACCAGAAAACGGTTGTGGCCAGGGCACCTCCGCTGAGGACAGCATTTTTCAGTGGCAGTGTGCCAATGGAAAACAGCGCAATCGACAGGAAACGATATTGCACGCCTCGGTCACTGAGTAACTGCCATAGCCTGCTGCCAGAAGGGGTGAGCTTGGCAGGCATCAACAAAAAACTGCCGCCGATAATAATCAGCACCCCGGTCAGTCCTTGCAGGCTGGGAATTTCGTTGAGCAAGAGCATCGCCAGTAGCATCGAAAACACGACTTTATAGGCATTGAGTGGTCCGAATACTGATAAATCAGTACGTGACAAGGACATCACCAATAAAAGTGTGCCGGCCATGTCTAACATGGCAGCTAGACTGATGTTCAGCCAAAAATTGCTATCAAGTGAGCCAATGGGTAACCACCAGAGCACAGGCAGACACAGCAATGCCATGAGGCCGTAACTACTCATGACAATAAACAGTGGCTGCAGTTTATTGTTGGTTAATTGTTTCTGAAATACATTGGCAACCGCCGCGGAACCAATCCGCGCTAGGACTAGCAACAGCTCCATGCAGATTAATCAGTGTCTGCGAGGGCAGACTGATAGGTCTTGGTGAACGGGTTGACGGTGTAAACGTTGTAAATGCTGCTTTTGTCATGATGATCGATTGCGATCACCGCAAAATCATCCTTGCGGGTGCCCATTTCCATACCCGGCGTACCCACTGGCATTTCGGGGACTGAAAGTGCTTTGATTGAGGTGGGCGCATCACGAATCAGGCGTTTGATATCGTTGGCTGGCACATGACCTTCAATGAGATAGCCATTGACCACAGCGGTGTGACATGAGGCCACATGTAATGGCAAGCCAAGTTCCTGCTTGACTGAGAACATGTCATTTCTGAGTTCATCAATGACGGTGAATTGATGCTCTTCGAGATGATCGATCCACTTGTGACAGCACACACAGTCCGGGCTGCGGTAAACGATAATTTCACTAGGCTGTTCCAGTGAAATCGATGAGGAATGCCAGTCGGATGCCAGAAGCTGAACTGGCAGTGCAAGTAAAAAAATTACGCTTGTCATCAACAGTTTCATTAGAGAAATTCAACCATGATATCTGGGTCAATGCCACGTTGTTCGACGTAATCAAGTGCCGCCAACATGGCTTTTTCATCGCCGGGTTTGACGGATGTCGACAATAATTGAACATCTATGCCGTGTGTGGCCAAGTCCGCGATCTCATCAGGCTGTAACAGTTCAGGATTGAGCCAAAGAGATGCCTTTTGTTCCAACAGCGCTGACTGAATAGAATCGTATCCTTCTCTACTGAAGATGAGATAAATCATTGTTTCAGATTCAAAAAAGCACTCTCGGAGATGTTAGACCAATCTTCATCAGCTGCCATGAATGCCTGATAGGCTTCGTAAACGCGTTTAAATCTTGGATTGTTTTCGGCTTCTTCCTCTAGCGATTCTTGGGTGAGCGCTTGCAGTGTTTGTAATACTTCATGTGGGAATGAAAGTATTTCAATGTCCTGCCGCTGACGTAACTCGGCCAGAGCAGCCATGTTGTGATATTCCATCTCAGAATGACTGCGGGTGTTTTCGGCCATGGCAGCAGTTCGAATCAGCAGTTGCAAGTCATTTGGAAGGCTGTCCCAGGCATGTTTGTTAATCATTAATTCCAGAACAGGGCCGGGTTCTTGCCAGCCTGGGTAATAGTAAAACTTGGCAGCGCGATGCAACCCCAGCCGAACATCGTGGTAGGGGGCTATCCATTCGGCAGCATCAATATTGTTGCGTTCTAGAGCCATATAGACTTCGCTGCCCGCTAATAGCACTGGATTTCCGCCTGCCTTGGCAAATACTTTGCCGCCGAGTCCTGGGATACGCATTTTCAGACCTTGCAGGTCATCAATCGAGTTGATTTTTTTATTGAACCAGCCGCCCATTTGAAAACCGGTGTTGCCGATGGGCATTGGTACGATATTGAACGGTGCATAGACTTCTTCCCATAGCGCCAGGCCACCACCATGATACAACCAGGCATTCATACCCCGCGCGGTCATGCCAAACGGAACGGTTGAGAAAAACTGCGCTTCGGGCACCTTGCCGGCCCAATAATAGGCACTGCTGTGGCCCATTTCGATACTACCTTGTGAGACTGCATCAAAGGTTTGCAGGGCTGGAATGAGTTCACCACCGGCATATACACGAATATCAAGCCTGCCGTTGGACATCACTCGCAGATTATCTGCAAAGCGCTCAGCACCTTCCTGCAGTACTGGAAAACCGGGCGGCCATGCGGTGACCATTTTCCAGCGATAAACTTTGCTCATGTCGATGTCATCATCAAAAGCACTGGTGCCGGAAGCACCACAAGCGGTCAGGCCAAGTCCCGTGACAGCAGCGATGGCCATGATCAGAAAGTATCTAGTAAACAGGTTTTTCATCATTGAAAGTATCCTGAGATCATAAAAATTCGAGCTTGGCGTAGGTCAGTACCAACCATTTGCTGCCCGCATGTTTAAAATTTACCTGAACGCGAGCATGACTGCCCGTGCCTTCAGTGTCAATAATCACGCCAGGGCCAAATTTGCTGTGCATGACCTGTTGTCCCTGTTGAATATTGTTAACGTTGCTTTCAGGATTCGCTTTGGCGGCGAGTCCTGTATGGCTGGAATGCTGGCGAGCTCTGACTTCGTGAAGCTGTTCAGCCGGTATCTCACTGATAAATCGTGAAGGGCGTTGCAACATTTCCTGACCATACAAAAAACGGTTTTCCGTGTATAACAGTGTCAGTCGGTGTCGAGCACGAGTCATGCCGACGTAGCAAAGGCGGCGTTCTTCGGCAAGTCTTGCTGGATCATCAATGGACTTTTGTCCCGGAAACAAGCCTTCTTCCATGCCCGGTATGAACACCAGTGGAAATTCGAGCCCTTTGGCGGAATGCAGAGTCATCAACTGTACGCAGTCATCCCATTTATTTCCCTGATTTTCACCGGATTCCAGTGCTGCATGAGAGAGAAATGCGTCCAGTGGTGTCATCGTCTCGATCTCTTCAGGGGGGGTGAATTCGCGCGATGCGTTGATAAGTTCATCGAGATTTTCGATGCGTCCCTGACCTTTTTCTGTTGTGTCCTTGCCAAAAAAGTTTCTCAAGCCAGACTCGTCAATCACTAACGCAGTGAGCTCGTGCAAGGTCATTGAGGCGTCGACAGGTGTCAGCGAGTCGACCAGCGTGAGAAATTGATTCAATGCATTGGCTGCTCTAGCCGGTAAACGTCTCTCCTTGAGCATGTCTGTGGCGGCATGCCACAGTGAAACATTGAGTTCACGGGCATGTTGCCGACATTGGCCCATGGTAGCCGCACCAATGCCTCGCGTTGGTGTGTTGACAACGCGTTCAAAGGCCGCATCGTCGAGTCGGTTGGCAATCAAACGTAAATAGGCCAGCACATCCTTGATTTCAGCACGTTCAAAAAAACGCAATCCACCATAGACTCGATAAGGCATGTTGGCTTGCAGTAATGCTTCCTCGATCACCCTTGACTGGGCATTGGAGCGATACAGCACGGCTGTTTCGGCGCGTTGCCCGCCTTGTTGCACCCATTGGGCAATTTGCTGAACGATGAAAGCGGCTTCATCACGTTCGTTATAAGCGTGATAGAGCTGTACCTGTTCACCATCGGCATCTTCGGTCCAGAGTGCTTTACCAAGCCGGTCAGAATTGTTAGCGATGACCGCATTCGCCGCGGCGAGAATATTGCCGGTAGAACGGTAGTTTTGTTCCAGCCGAATGGTGTCTGCATCAGGATAGTCTTGATGGAATTTTTGAATATTTTCGATGCGGGCACCACGCCAGCCATAAATCGACTGATCATCATCGCCGACGATAAACAAGTGGCCGCTGTTGCCTGCGAGTAATCGCAGCCAAGCATACTGAATCGCATTGGTATCCTGAAATTCATCAACCAGTATTTGTCGGAAGCGTTGTTGATAGACTGCCAAAATATCAGGTCGTTTCAGCCAGAGTTCGTGACAGCGAAGCAGCAGTTCGGCAAAGTCCACGCTCCCTGATCGCTGACAGATTGATTCATAGGCAGCGTAAATGGCGAGCATCTTTTGCGAGTAGGGATCATGGCCGGCCTGGATATGATTGGCACGCAGTCCTTCATCCTTTTGAGTATTGATAAACCACTGGGCCTGTTTGGCGGGCCATTGCTGTTCATCCAGATCCATGGCGCGAATGACGCGTTTAAGCATACGTAGCTGATCATCTGAATCCAGAATCTGAAAGCTCTGAGGTAAATCGACATCTTGCCAGTGGGCACGCAGTAGTCGGTGAGCTAAACCATGAAAAGTGCCCACCCACATCCCGCCGATGGGGTAACCCAACATAGTCTCAATTCGGCCGCGCATCTCTGCGGCCGCTTTATTGGTGAAGGTGACGGCAAGAATGTTGGCAGGTGCAAAGCCTTCAGCTTGAATCAACCAAGCAATTCTATGAACCAAAACGCGTGTTTTGCCACTGCCTGCCCCGGCCAGAATACGGGTATGACCCGGAGGCGCTGCCACTGCCTGGCGTTGTGGTTTGTTCAGATCGTTGAGTAGTTCAGAAACATCCATCGGGTAGGTAATTACTCGCGATTTGCATTAACAGAGTCATGGACTTACATCGGGCTGGACTGTCAGCAGGCTCGCTCGAATTAGAAGCGCCACAGGCCTGAGCATTTAGAACAGGTCGGCAAACCTATTGCCGACCTGAGAAGGAGATCAGATGTTGCTGTCCAGAAAGGCAGCTAGTTGGGATTTGGTTAAAGCACCGACTTTTGTGGCTTCCACCTCACCGTCTTTAAACAGCATCAGCGTCGGAATGCCACGAATACCGTAACGAGGTGGCGTATCGGGGTTCTCGTCGATATTTAGCTTGCATACTTTTAGCTTGCCCACGTATTCAGCACCAATTTCCTCGAGCACCGGGGCGATCATCTTGCACGGGCCACACCATTCAGCCCAGTAGTCAACCAGTACTGGCAAGTCAGATTGCAATACTTGACTGTCAAAGTCGCCATCAGTCACATTGGTGACGTTTTCGCTCATTTTTTATCTCCAGTGGTATATAAAGTACGGGACCGTTATACTCACGGCGTCCCATAGTGGCTATCATTTTTTCCTATCAGTAACGGTATTGCAAGTATTTCTATGACAACACACCTGACCGGACAGAGATTTTCCGAGCTGCCATTGCATTCTGATTTGCAGCAAGGTCTGGCACATGCTGGTTTTGAGTTCTGTACACCCATACAAGCTCAAACACTTCCCTTGTTGCTTTCAGGGCATGATGTTGCAGGACAGGCTCAGACCGGAACTGGAAAAACCATTGCATTCCTATTGGCAACATTCCAGCGACTTTTGGATGATGTTGCTGAACCACAAAAACAACCCAGAGCATTCATATTAGCCCCTACCCGTGAATTGGCCATCCAGATAGCCAAGGATGCTGAAATCCTCAATTCAAGCGCCGGGTTGCGGATTGCGCTTGCGCACGGTGGTAAGGATTATCAACGGCAGCGAGACCAGATTACTCAAGGCTGCGATATTTTGATCGGTACTCCGGGACGTTTGCTGGACTATCATCGACAACAGGTCTTCAGCCTCAATCATATTCAGGCCATCGTCTTGGATGAAGCGGATCGTATGTTTGATCTGGGCTTTATCAAGGATATCCGTTACTTTTTGCGTCGCATTCCGAAACCTGGTAAGCGATTGGGCATGTTGTTTTCGGCAACGCTGAGTTATCGGGTGATCGAGCTGGCTTATGAGCACATGAACAATCCGGAAAAGATTCGTGTTGAGCCGGAAAAAATGCTCGGCGATCGCATTGAAGAATGGGTGTATTACCCGGCCAACGAAGAAAAAATTCCGCTTTTGCTGGCGTTAATCAAGCGTATTCAGCCACTGAGGTCGATTGTTTTTGTCAACACCAAGCACATTGCCGAAAAGGTCTGGGGTTATCTCGAAGGTAATGGCTACAAGGCTGCCTTGTTGTCTGGTGATGTGCCTCAGAAAAAACGTGAACGCTTGTTGCAACATTTTCAGGATGGCGATGTTCCTTTTCTTGTGGCGACAGATGTGGCGGCAAGGGGCTTACATATTCCTGAGGTGAGTCATGTATTTAATTACGATTTGCCCCAGGATTCTGAGGATTATGTGCATCGAACCGGCCGAACGGCGCGTGCTGGCGCCAGCGGCGTAGCAATTAGCTTCGCCTGTGAAGAATACGTTTTTTCACTTCCCGATATCCAGACTTACATTAAACACAAACTTCCGGTAGCCAGCAGCCTTGAGGAACAGCTTGAGGCGCCATTGCCGGCGGTGAAGCCAGACAAGAAGCCGCCATCAAGCAACCGTCGTGACACGGTGGCAAAGACCAAAAAACAACGGCCTCGCCGAAAGCGACCGGCGGCAGAGAAAGTTAATTTGACGGATGAACAGCACTAGCAATCCAGTATCTCCTCTGATAAAAGTTGCCGCAGTCAACGATAAACAAGTTGCTGCGACATTTCCTGCTGTGTTTCAGCCGGGAAGGGGCTCAAAAATACCTCCGGTCACACAGACCCTCAGCACTTTTTCGGTCAATGCAGTCACCGTTAAATCAACCACGCCTAAAGCAAGATTTTTTCGTTCCATACCCGACGGTCATTTCAATCGTCTCTTTATACTGATAAATGCTTGCCGTCGGCGGTTACTCACTATCGTCAGAGGCCGAACATGCCATTGGCGGTGTGACACTCAGGGGGACATGTCAACAAGTCGGCTGAGTTTACTGCTTATTTTTGTAGTGATTGCATCAGGTTGCGCCACACAAGGGGGGCAGAGTGGTAGTGGCGCTCAGCAAGCTTCATCACCCTTGGCACGATTTGCCAAAAGCGATATTGATGAAGTGATAGAAATTCATCAGCAAAGGTTAATGAGTGATCTGCAGTTGATGATGTATAAGCTGTATTTGCGTAACCCGTCTCAGCGCCACGATCGTGATATCCGTGAGACACGCGAGAGCGTCGACAGAATTTTTGCCAAACGCTTTGATCAGGTTTTTCCCGGACTGGAGATGGCTGATCCGACCGATTTGATTCGCTTATCTCTGGAGCCAGATTACCAAGGTGATCGGGTGCTAGCGTTTATCACCGGCCTGCGACGAATGTTGATGTCAGCCTACGATGATCGCACCGAATTCTATTATCTGACCCAGGTGGATCAGCAAAAGCTATACAATAGCGCCCGCAATATCGAAATCGCTGCCTGGTTGCTTGCAGAACGGCGAGATAGTGATGGCCGTTTGCTGCTGTTGAGTGACAGCTTGCAGGATGAGCAGCGTAACTTGAGTTATCAGCGTTTGTTTGGCCAGATGATCGCAACCCAGGATAATCTTGCCGAGATTATTTCGCACAAGACGGGGCGTTTGATTAAAACAGTGGTTGTCAAAACAGCCACAGTCATGTTCTTGCCAATATAAAGTGCGATCAGCTGTCGAGCACTCTGTGACCGGCAGCATGCTGAATCAGCAAATTTTTCAATAATGGCTGCTTTTGTAATTGAGACATGCCAAGCACGCGCAACGATGACAATCCCGGCAGTTGGCAGCTAAACAGTCGATGCAAGCCATCCATACTGAACTGCATCAACAGATTATCAGCATGCCGACGTCTTTGATATTTGCCAAGTGTATGCAGACTAGCTATCTGGCGCCCGCAGTGAGCTGCCTGAGTGACAACCTCAGACAGCGCTTGTGCATCCAATAAGCCAATATTGACGCCTTGACCTGCCAGTGGATGTATTGAGTGAGCGGCATCACCTACTAGAGCTAAACCCGGCTGCACATAGCGCTCACTGTGTCGAAGTTTCAGTGGAAAGGCTGCGCGCGCGCTAATGACTTGGACTTTTCCGAGCTGACTGTCGAAATTTTTTTCGAGCAGCGCAGAAAACTCGGAGTCAGGCAATTCGAGCATTTTTTGGGCTGTTTCACTGGGCAAGCTCCACACGATGGAACATTGCTGTGGATCGCTCAGCGGTAAAAAAGCCAAGGGTCCACTGGGCATAAACTTCTGCCGAGCCGTTTGTTGGTGAGACTGCGCTGTCTGAACCGAACAGACCAATCCTGATTGCTGATAGTCCCAGCCACGACTCTGAATACCTGCCCAATCGCGAATCTGAGAGTGTGCGCCATCGGCAGCAACAAATAGTTTAGCGCTGAGTGTTAGCTCACCGTCTAAGGTCAATACATTATCTTTGAAGCCGCTAGGCGATGCAGGGCAATAGACCCTGATATTTGAATGCTGCTGGCAAAGCTGCATAGCCGAGTGTTGGATGGTGTCATTTTCGACAAT
>SKGV01000001.1 GCA_007117275.1 Methylophaga sp. | reverse complement strand
GTGTGATTGGTCGAGATAATGACCTGCCTTGGCGCTTATCTGCGGATTTAAAGTATTTTCGACGGGTTACGATGAGCAAGCCAATTATTATGGGGCGCAACACCCATGAGTCTATTGGCAGGCCCTTGCCGGGCAGAACCAACATTGTGCTGACTCGGCAGGATGATTATCAGGCTGAAGGTTGCGTGGTGGTCAAGGATATACCACAAGCACTGGCGGCATGTGCGGATGCAGAACAGGCCATGGTGATGGGAGGTGCATCGTTATATCAGCAGTTTTTACCCATTACGGATGAGTTGTATTTAACCCGTGTTGAAGCCGAGGTGGCTGGTGATACCTGGTTTCCTGAGTGGCATGCAGCGCAATGGCAGTGTCTTAGCCGTGAAGCGCATCCAGCCGATGACAGCAATGAATATGCCTATTGCTTCGAGCATTATCGGCGGCGTGTTTAGGGTCTGAGCAGTCGGATTGCAGATTGTATATGCTCAGCAGCTTCGTGACCAAGCTCTGTCAAATAACCACCATCTACCTGATCGATAAAGCCATTGTTAAATAACCGTTCAGCGGCTTCAACCAGTCCTGGTCTTGCTGTGCTGTGATGGATTTTAATGCCGGTTAATGTACTGTCGAGATCAAACTGCATTAACACTTCAATTTCATCAATGATGGACTGTGCGATGGTCATAATTAAGCTCCGTTGCTCCACGTGGTTGTTTCAGTATGGCGAGCTTTTGTGATTGTTGCCAGTGATGAGTTGATTGTGCGTGCCTTCGCTGGTTGAGTTAGATGAGATCTAAGCGCAATTACCTGGCAATAAGCAGCTAGCCGGCAAATTAGTCCTGAGTTTGCTGTTCGATGGGTTTGGCCGGAAACCAACGGGAACAGAGCAGACCAAGCTCAAATAGAAGCCAAACAGGCAAGGCGAGCAGGGTTTGTGATATCACATCTGGGGGGGTCAGCAACATACCAAATACAAAGGCACCAACGATGATGTAAGGCCGCTTATCACTGAGGCTTTGTCGTGTCGAAACACCGGTTCTTATCAGCAGCATCGTCAAAATCGGTACCTCAAAGGCCAAGCCGAAGGCAAAAAACATCTTTAGCACAAAGTCCAAATAACTGCTGATATCCGTCATCACCGCCACACCCTCAGGCGCGGCCTGTGTGAGAAAACCGAAGATCAATGGAAACACTACAAAGTAGGCAAAGGCGATGCCAAGAATGAATAACAGGGTGCTGGCGAACATCAATGGAAACACAATACGTTTTTCATGCTGATATAGCCCCGGCGCAACAAATGCCCACAGTTGATATAACACCAGCGGCACCGAAAGCAGCATGGCGGTGGCCAGAGTGAGCTTGAATGGTGCCAAAAACGGTGAGGCCACCTCGGTGGCAATCATTGAGCTAGTCTCGGGCAACTGACGCAACAAGGGCTCTGACAGCCACAAATACAGATCGTTGGAGAAAGGAAGCAGACACACGGCTAAAATCAAGATTGCCAACACCGCTCTTAAAACACGGTCGCGAAGCTCGACAAGATGGCTAATCAGCGGCTGCTGTTCATCATTTGACATGGTTGCCTGGATCGCTGTTTTGTTTTGAGTTTGTTGGTGATGCAGGGTCAGACGCTGATGCAGCATCGAGGTCGATGATCTGGTTCATGTCTGGTAAATCGTCGGGTTTGCGCAAGGCTTGTTTGAGTTCTTCCGCGCGCAGCTCTTTACTTATTTCGCTCTTAATGCCTTGCAAGGTTGCGTTGGCGCGGCCTAGCCATAGACCAGAGACACGCGCTAAACGTGGCAGTCGTTCAGGTCCAACGACGATCAGCGCGACCACGCTTATTAGCAGAATCTCCCAGAAGCCAATATCAAACACAATACCTAACCGGCATTTTTGTCTTTATCGGTGGTCCGTTGCTGTTGACTCTCTGTGGGGTCTTTTTGATGTTCAATCGGTGCGTCAGCATCGTCAGCGTTATTATCTTGCTCACCTTCTCGCAGAGAGGTTTTGAAGTTACGGATTGCACTGCCGAGATCACCGCCCAAAGAGCGAAGCTTCTTGGTACCAAACAGCAACACCACAATGATCAGAATGATCAGTAGTTGCCAGACACTAATACCACCAAATCCCATGTCACACTCCTAGTGAAAACCGGGCAGGTTTGTGCCACCCAGTAAATGAATATGCAAATGCCCGACTTCCTGACCACCGCCTGGGCCGGTATTGATAATCGTCCTGAAACCCGCATTCAATCCTTGGGATTTTGCCAGTCGGGGCAAAATCAGCATCATGTGCGTAATCAATTCAGCATGACTGTTATCGAGGTGGTCTAGCCGTTCAATATGCTGCTTAGGAATCACCAGCACATGCACCTCAGCCTTGGGCTGAATATCCTTGAAGGCAAACACCCATTCGTCTTCGTAGACTTTGTTGCAAGGAATGTTGCCCTCGATAATTTTGCAAAAGATGCAGTCAGTCATTTTGTTTTCCTGCTGGCTTTTTCATCGTGACCTGACAGGCCAAAACGCCGATCCAACTCTTCGATAACGGCGCTGACGGGAATGTCATTATGCGCCAGCAATACCATCGTGTGAAACCATAGATCGGCGGTTTCATAAACGATTTTTGCCGGGTCGCCGTCCTTGGCTGCCATGATGGTTTCTGCGGCTTCTTCGCCGATCTTTTTGAGAATTTTATCTGTTCCTGCCTGGTAGAGACTGGCGACGTAGGAATTGTCGGCATCGGCATGCTTGCGCGCCTCTAGCACTTCAGCCAACTGTTGCAGGATATCGCTCATGAATATATCTCGCTGGGGTCTTTAAGAACCGGTTCGGTTGTTTGCCATTGCCCATCCTGTAATTTCTGAAAAAAACAGTGATGTCGTCCGGTATGGCAGGCGATTCCGCCTTTTTGTTCCACCAGTAATAAAATGGCATCCTGATCACAGTCAAGGTGAATGGACTTGATGATTTGCTGGTGTCCCGATTGTTCGCCTTTATGCCAGAGCTTTTGTCTTGAGCGTGACCAGTAGACGGCATGACCTGTTTCCGCAGTCAGCTTGAGAGATTCTCGGCTCATCCATGCGAGTGTAAGTACTTGCTTACTTGAATATTCTTGGGTAATCACCGGGCATAGTCCATCACTATTCCAGCCCACCTGTTCCAGCCAGTCCGTCACAGCCTCACCTCTACACCTTGTTCTGCCATTTGTTGTTTGGCCTCTTCAATGGTGTGTTCGCCAAAATGAAAAATGCTGGCGGCGAGCACGGCGTCAGCTCGACCCAGTGTGATGCCATCGGTTAAATCCTGCAACTTGCCGACCCCGCCAGAAGCAATCACGGGTACGGAAACAGCATCACTGATGGCACGGGTAAGCTCAAGATCAAATCCTGATTTAGTCCCGTCTCGGTCCATGCTGGTCAGCAGGATTTCGCCTGCACCAAGCGCAACCATTTTCTTGGCCCATTGCACAGCATCAAT
>SKGV01000065.1 GCA_007117275.1 Methylophaga sp. | reverse complement strand
GGTCACCAGCACTAACATCCTGATAACCTGCATTAAACGCATGCAAATCTGCTTCGATTTGCCGGTAGGTTGCCTCATCTACGTTACGACGAATCAGTTCATCAGCCGATTTACGAAACTCATCGCCAGTAAAACTACGGTTGTAAACAAAGGACAGCTTGATGGGTGGCGACAGTGGATTAGGCGTGGCGCTGCATTGTTGACGGTACAATGCCACATCACCAAGGTTAAACAGCATCACTCTAAGCGCCGACTCGGAACACAGATGCAAGATTTGTCCGGAAAGGGCAGTGCGTTCATTGAAACTTGCTGCGTGACTGATGCTGGTCAGCAATAGTGTTGATGAGAGAAACAGTGTTTTGAGCATTTGATACCCCGCCTAAGAAATCAACTGTATAATGAGCTATTATTACATCAACACACCGTGAATTTCCGGTGAAAGTCTTTGCTGGCAACTCTTCACGCCAAGTTCACATGTACAAGCCTACGATTTCAACAGCTAATGAGAGTTCACCCCATGAAAGCCCTTCGATACTGGTTCGATAACGGATCCGAATCACCAGACAGTCAAGCCCCAGACAACCGTGACATCGACTGGTTACGTGTTATTCCCTTCGTCTTCCTGCATTTGGGTTGTCTGGCAGTCATTTGGGTAGGTGTGTCTACCACAGCGGTTGTGGTCGCTGCTTTGTTGTATTTCGTTCGAATGTTTGCCATCACGGCGTTTTACCATCGTTACTTCTCACATAAAGCCTTCAAAACATCGAGAGTGATGCAATTTTGCTTTGCGGTAGTGGGTGCCAGTGCAACTCAGCGTGGACCGCTCTGGTGGGCCGCACATCATAGACAACACCATCGTCATGCCGATCAAAACCAAGATCCCCACTCGCCCAGAGATGGATTCCTATGGAGTCACATGGGCTGGTTTTTGTCCAAGAAACATTTTCATGCCGACTACAGCCTGATTCCCGATTTGAAACGTTATGCTGAGCTGCGGTGGCTGGATCGCTTTGATGTATTTGTGCCTGTTACGCTCGCAGCCTCTTTGTTTGCATTAGGAACGCTGCTGGAACACATTGCACCACAACTGGGTACTAACGGTTGGCAACTGCTGGTCTGGGGCTTTTTCATATCCACCGTCCTGTTGATTCACGCGACATTATCCATTAATTCGCTGGCGCACCGTTTTGGCAAGCAACGTTATAACACCGGTGATCAGAGCCGAAATAGCTTTTTGCTGGCGCTGCTGACATTGGGCGAAGGTTGGCATAACAACCATCACCATCATTCCGCTTCGGTCAGACAGGGCTTTTATTGGTGGGAGGTCGATATTAGTTATTACCTGCTCAAGCTGATGCATTGGTCTGGACTGATTTGGGATTTGAAACAGGTTCCTGCGGCCAAACGCGACGTGCACACTGCAGCGGGAGCCAAATAATGAAAATTGCCGTTGTCGGCTCAGGTATTTCAGGCTTAACCAGCGCCTACTATTTGTCTAAACACCATGAAGTTTCGCTGTTTGAAGCCAACAACTACCTAGGCGGTCACACCGATACCCACAGCATTGATGTGGCAGGACACAGCTACCGCATTGATACCGGTTTTATCGTCTTTAACCATCAAAACTATCCAAATTTTACCGCTCTGCTCAATGAGTTAAGCGTTGCCAGTCAGCCCACCGAAATGAGTTTTAGCGTGCACAACACACTGAGCGGCTTGGAATACAACGCGACCGATCTGAATCGCCTGTTCTGTCAGCGAATGAATCTCGTCAATCCACGTTTTTACCGAATGCTTTGGGATTTGCTGCGCTTTTATCGAGAAGCGCCCAAGCTACTCGACTCGGCTGATGATTCACTGACTATCGGCGACTATCTTCAACATAACCGTTACAGCAAGGTTTTTGTCGATGATCATCTGCTGCCGATGGCCTGTGCATTATGGTCTGGGCCGAGTGTTAGCATTCGTGATTTTCCGGCACGCTATTTTGTTAGCTTCATGAACAACCATCGTATGTTGTCAGTGACCGACAGACCTCAATGGCGAGTCGTTAAGGGCGGTTCCAATGCTTACGTCGAAGCGCTGAGCAAGTCCAGCAATGCCCAGTTTCACCTCGCTTCACCCGTACAGCGAATTGTACGTGATGAGTCAGGTGTTACGCTGATTGTCAACGGTGAAAGTTTACGTTTCGATAAAGTCGTCATTGCGACACACTCCGATCAGGCATTACAAATGCTGGCCAAGCCATCGATTGCTGAAGTCGCGGTGCTCGGTGATATTCGCTATCAGAAAAACGACATGTTACTGCATCACGATACTTCCATCTTGCCCACCAGGCGTGCAGCCTGGGCCAGTTGGAATGTTCGGGTGTGTCCAGAGTTATCCAATCAATGCACAGTCAGCTATCACATGAACACGCTTCAGGGGCTGGAGGATCAGCCGCCGTTTATTGTGTCACTTAACTCTGAACATTTGGTTGATCCTGATAAAGTGTATCTGAGCCGTCGATATAGTCATCCA
Source organism: Methylophaga sp. (assembly GCA_007117275.1). Taxonomy (GTDB): domain Bacteria; phylum Pseudomonadota; class Gammaproteobacteria; order Nitrosococcales; family Methylophagaceae; genus Methylophaga. Next base: position 963 of record SKGV01000065.1, on the reverse strand, counting down.
GTTTACAACACGGATACCTTGCGAGCACAAACGCGCTGGCAGGATTTTGCCGGTGAACAACACACCTATTATTGCGGTGCCTATTGGGGCTGGGGTTTTCATGAAGATGGGGTGAACAGTGCATTACGCGTCATCAGCCATATGAATCAACTCGACACGCAGCGCGCAGGTCCTGTGCATGCTGGCTGAGGGGATTTTTCAAGGCACGGTCTGGCATCAGCGTTTCCAGCCCCGCGTGCATGGCTTTAAATACCCCGTGGCGATGTTGCTGTTTGATGTTGACCAACTAGAAGCCATTTTTGCAAAAAGTCGCTGGTGGTCTATTAATTGCTTTAATCTGATAGGTTTTGTGCGCGCTGATTATATCGGTGATGCGTCACTGAGCATCAAACAGGCAGTGGCTGAACGGATCTGGCAAAGCTGCCAGCAGCCCTTTAGCGGCAATGTCAAACTTCTTACCCATCCAAGATATGCTGGCTTTGTGTTTAATCCGGTGAGTTTCTATTTTTGCTACGACAACGACCAGCTCAAATTCATTGTGGCTGAAATCAACAACACACCGTGGAATGAACGCTTCAGCTATGTGCTGCCGGTACAAAACGCTGATGAAGAACAGGTGTTTGACTTTGATAAGCAATTTCATGTGTCGCCGTTTATGCCTATGCAGTTGCGGTATCTGTGGCGGTTCCGCATCCAGTCTGAACAGTTGGCTATCCATATGACGCTGTTGAATGAACAACACACGCAATTCGAAGCGGCCATGAACGGTCGAATTGAAGCCTTTACGCCACAATCAATGCGCCGCTTGCCTTGGCAGTATCCACTGCAAACCCTGCGCGTCGTGATGAGAATTTACTGGCATGCGCTGCGACTCAAACTCAAAGGCGTGCCCTTTTTCAATCATCCCGGCAAATCACGCTCGACCGACAACGCCAAAGGAGAGCAGTAATGAGATCTGATCCG
>SKGV01000003.1 GCA_007117275.1 Methylophaga sp. | reverse complement strand
CCATCGAGAACATGAATCTGCTGGACATCGGCTTCGACTGCTGTGGTCAAGGAACTGATACGTGAGGTTTCCACACGACCGTAAAGGATGATTTGCGGTGATAGCGTCTCAAACTTTGCTGCTTGAGCATTGACCAGCCAGGCACGCTCAGGTCGCTCCAACGCGCTTCGCTCTGTTTGTGTTGCCTTCATAAGCATAAAAATCATCACCGCCGCGGCGATGATAAGCAAAGGCAGAACAATTTTTTTTATCAATTGACTATCCTTGGTAGATGGAAAAAACGCATCTGTGACTTTGCCTTGATTAGGATGGCTCGGTCACAATAATGACGCGAATGGCATCAAGTACCCGCTGACTGTGTGTCAGTGCATCATCCAATAACTGGCGCGATTGTGCCAGATATTCCAGTTCTTGCGCGCGAATATCCGGGTTGACCTTGGCCAACTGTTGCATGCGCTGAAGTTCTGATGAGAGTTGATGATGCATGGCCGATTTTGCCTGCTCGATAGAGTGCGCTGTTTGCGCATCGGCTGTTCGCTGCGCATGAGCTATCAGATCTTGAATCTGAGTGCGCGCGCGACTAACCAACTGTTGGGCAGTGTTTTTAGGAATGCGCCCTGCGCTCTGGCTGACTGACTGAGCATCCAGATATTCGGCGTGATTTTGTCCTCGCTGATCTATCAGCAAACGCAAATAACTCTCTGGCAAGTATCGACCCACCTGTAAATGCCGCGGTGCTGCACAACGCAATACAAATACGGCTTCGAGCAACAAACTTCCGGCAGGCAGTCGATCTGATGCAAGCGTACAAAAAGCTGTATTGCCAAGCTCGTTATGCATTACCAGGTCCATTGCCCCCAAGACCATCGGGTGTTCCCAACTCAAAAAGGCCATATCTTCTCGACTGAGTGCTTTGTGACGATGAAACGTCGCGGTCACGCCATCTTCTGGTAATGCCGGAAAGTCATGGTAAACCATGTGATCGCCCGGGGTGATGATAATGCTGTCACTGCTGTGACTTTGCTGCTCAACACCAAATGCACTAAATACATGGTCCATGTAGTCGGCCAGCTCCAATGAACGCGAGGCAGATTCAATTTCTTCCACTACTGACGCGGCCATACTCGCATCAAAAGAATTCCGCTCAAGCAGCCAGTTACGACCATCACTCAGTTGTTGCTTTAGGCTGTTGTGCAACTCAGCGGCGCGTTGCAATAGACGCTCAAACGGCTGGTTATCCTTGGCCAGTAGCGCATCATTGAGCTCATCTGCCAACACTTCATAGACTTTGTTTGCCGCAGTTGCCACCTGTTCAAAGGCGTTTAAGCCTTGGTGATACCAGTCAAATAAGCGCTGTTGGGCGCTGCCCGTATGATAAGGCACATGAATGTGCACCTCGTTTTTCTGTCCGATACGGTCCAGACGACCAATGCGCTGTTCGAGTAGATCAGCACTTAATGGCAAATCAAACATGATCAAGTGCTGACAAAACTGAAAGTTACGCCCTTCGCTACCGGTTTCAGAGCAAAACAATATCTGAGCACCCGGCTCTTCTTCTGCGAAATACGCTGCGGCACGATCTCGATTGACCAGTGTCATGTGTTCATGAAAAACCGCCGTTCGGCAGCCGTGCTGAACACGACAGAAGTGTTCCAGCTCAATCGCCGTCTCTGCCCGAGCGCATATCAATAACACCTTATCTTGTCGGTGCTGCTTAAGCCAATCGAGCAACCAAGCGACTCGGGCATCCTCTGTTATCCAGCGCTCACCTAATACGCGCTCACTCTGAATCAGCATTAGTGAGTCGGTAACAGTCTGGTGTTGCGTCAATGCCGCCAGAGCATAGCCGTGACATTGTCGCTCAGGAAAGCCCGCAACGGTGTCGCGAGTATTGCGAAACAACAATCGCCCGGTGCCATGTCGATCCAGCGCATTGGCAATCACTGTCTTTTTCTGTGCCATAAAATCAGCGGAGGTCTGTAATGCCTTGATTTGTGCAGGCTCAAGGTAATCGCTAAGCCCTTGGATCAACGGAGTGTTTTTCGAGAATTCTATGGCTGTTTCATAACTATCAAGTGCTTGTAGCAAGCTGCTGAGCGTCTGAAAGTTCTGCGCTTGTTCGGTAAACAGCTGTAAATCAAAATAGCGCTGCGGATCCAGTAATCTCAATCGGGCAAAATGGCTGGCAACGCCTAATTGTTCGGGTGTGGCAGTTAATAACAGCACCGAAGCTATAGCCACCGTCAACTGTTCTGCCAGCATATATTCCGCACTGCTTTGCGCGGCAGACCACTGCAGATGATGCGCTTCATCAATGACTAGCATATCCCAGGGGCAAGCTAAGGCAGCCGCTTGCATGTCAGCGACAGCGGCAAGCTCGGAAACACTGGCCAAAATTAACTGTGAAGCTTCGAAGGGATTGCTGTCAACATCGTGTTGGCGCTGTGCGCTGAAACGATCCTGATCCATTAAGGTAAAGTGCAGATTAAAGCGCCGCAGCATCTCCACCAACCATTGATGCAACAGGCTGTCAGGCACCAGCAACAAGACTCGGTTGACCCGCCCCGTCAACAACAGTTGATGCATGATCAAACCTGCTTCGATCGTCTTGCCAAGACCCACTTCATCAGCCAGCAAGACACGCGGTGCATAGCGTTGACCAACCTGACTGGCAATATAAAGCTGGTGAGGTAAAAGCTGAACACGACCTCCCGACAAGCCAAAAAATGCCGATTGTTGCAATCTGTGTTGGTGCTGCAAGGTTTTCAGGCGCAAGTCAAACTCACTGTTTTTATCGATTTGACCGGCAAACAGTCGATCCTGCGGCTGGCGAAACTGCACTTCACTGGCCAAATCCATTTCGTGCAGCGTTTGCTCACTGCCCTCGCCGGTCACGGCAAGATACATCAAACAGTGGTTGATTTCCTGACAGGCAATGACAGTAAGTCTGACACCTTCTGCATTGCAGATTTGGTCGTGCTCTTTGTAGATCACCCGACTCAGCGGCGCATTATCCAGTGCATAGGTACGTTGTTCTGCCGCCGCTGGAAACAGCATTGACACGCTCCGAGCATTGACTTGTTTGACAATGCCAAGCCCTAACTCAGCTTCGCTATTGCTGACCCAGCGTTGCCCTGGGGCAAATATCACGTTCGACAAATTGATTTCCTGACGATTTTCCAGTTGATTTCAAGCAGGTGCCTTATCAAGGCATGGCATATACGCTCATTGAATACTCAATATGGTAAATTGTTGGGCTGTTATTTCCCATAGTTTGCTGATGACTTCATCATTGATCACTGTTCAGCGGAGTTTTTTTGCCGAAGAAGAGACTAAAAAATCCCGCTTCATTGCCTGTATCGCGCCCTGTGAAACCGAGCGGGAGGCATTAACGGTCCTGCGAACACTAGCTGCTCAACATCCTAATGCAAATCACCTGGCATTTGCTTGGCGACTGCGCGAGCCAAGTGGCTTTATTCAACAACGCTG
>SKGV01000077.1 GCA_007117275.1 Methylophaga sp. | reverse complement strand
TTGGCAGCAAGGTCAATTGCCGTCCAAAGCTGGATCAGATACTCCAGATCCCATTGCAGCTCTTCGGCTTGTTTTCCGACACCGGCTGTACGCACAATCATGCCCATACCTTCTGGAACTTCAAGTGTGCGCATTGCTTCTTGAAGTTCGGCGCGGTCATCACCCTCAATACGGCGTGAAATACCTCCTGCACGAGGACTATTGGGCATCAATACTAGATAACGGCCGGCTAGGCTGATAAATGTAGTCAGTGCAGCGCCTTTGTTACCGCGCTCTTCTTTTTCAATCTGAATCAGCAGTTCCTGACCGACTGAAAGCACGTCCTGAACATTGATCCGACCACTGTTGTCGTCAGCATTAGGTGCTCGAAAATAGGCTTTATCGATTTCCTTGAGAGGAAGAAACCCCTGACGCTCTGAGCCATATTCGACAAAAACCGCCTCTAGACTCGGTTCAACTCGAGTGATTTTTCCTTTGTAGATGTTGCCTTTTTTTTGTTCTCTGGAGGGAGTGTCAATGTCCAGATCGTATAGTCGCTGACCATCGACCATCGCCACACGCAATTCTTCTTCGTGTGTAGCGTTGATTAAAATTCGTTTCATGCAGTAACCTCAAATTGAGGTTCACACATCCGGAGAAATCTGAGGCACACCGCGTCAACAGATGCCTTACGCAGGCAGAACGAGTGAAAACGTAATTAAAAGTGTTGTGTATCTTGATGATGATACCTTTAGCCCAGCCCCATAGCGGGGTCATCGCTTTAAGTTTTCCGGCAGCTTCGCGCGATACCGGCTTATCCGGCACTCACACTAGACTAGTGGTTGCCGATAGTGTCATTCATTAATTACTTACTGCTCTGCCGGGTAGCGCTTTGTTGGTTATTCGATTGTCTCCCGGAGGTGGAACCATTGTTCTCACCAGGGCCTTTTACCTAGCCCGTCATTTGCTGAACCCCTGTTCAGCCTTGAAATCTTTTCCCGCCGCCGCATCAACCTTTTCAACCCAGGGCGCGACGTTGCATTTTTGTTCAGGTCTTCGTTATTAAAAGTCGGTATACTGACCTCATTTTACCGACAGACCAGCGAATGAATATATCAGTCTGTCAGAACATGAGCAACAACCGATTTCATCACAGGCAATCATGAACCAGTCCGGCTCTCAAACACCCAGAGTTCAATTCATTACCATCACCGCCAATCAGGCGGGTCAGCGTATCGACAATTTTCTCATAACCATCGAGAAAGGTGTGCCCAAAAGCCGGATTTATCGTGCACTGCGCAAAGGCGAGGTTAGAGTCAACAAAGGGCGCATCAAACAAACTTATAAGCTACAGCATGGTGATGAAGTCAGAATTCCGCCACTCAGAGTAAGTGAACAGAAGCCCGCGGCACAGGTGAACGAAAAGCTCCGTCAAGAACTACTCAATAGCATCATTTTTGAAGATGAACATTTACTAGTTTTAAACAAACCAGCGGGACTGGCCGTGCATGCCGGATCCGGTATTCATACCGGCATCATTGAAGCTTTTCGTCTGCTCCGTCCTGAACTGGAATTCCTCGAGCTGGTTCATCGTCTGGATCGTGATACATCCGGATGCTTGTTGATCGCCAAAAGCCGCGACTGTCTGCTTAATCTGCAACAACAAATGCTCGATGACATCATGGACAAACACTATCTGACCCTGGTCAAGGGGCACTGGGCGAACCATGACACCATTGTTGAACAACCGCTATTGAAAAATAGCCTAGACGGTGGCGAGCGCATGGTGCGAATTGATCCGGCGGGCAAATATGCCAAAACCCAGTTTGTGGTGCATCGACGACTCAACTGTGCCGATCTGACAGAAGCCATCCTGTTTACCGGCAGAACACATCAAATTCGCGTTCATGCATCATTTTCCGGGCATCCATTGGCCGGTGACGAAAAATATGGCGATCGACAATTCAATAAACAACTAAAAGCACAGGGTCTCAAGCGCATGTTCCTGCATGCGTGGAAATTGCGTATCCGTCATCCACACAGCCATGAGGCCTTGGAGTTAATTGCACCACTGCCAGCTGAATTAGAAGCCCTCTGTCAGCAGCTTGAGACTAGCAAATGAAACCATATCAACTTGTAGTATTTGATTGGGATGGCACGTTGATGGACTCTACAGGTCACATCGTCTACTGCATGCAACAAGCCATCGAGAAACTTGAATTAGCCCCGCTCACTGATGGTCAAATCAGCCACATCATCGGGCTTGGGCTAAATGAAGCTGTTCAAACCCTCTATCCAGGCAGCTCAGCCGCACTGGTTCAGGCGCTCGCCAATCAGTACCGGGAAATCTGGCTCAATCATCCCTACGAGTCGCCACTGTTTGCCAATGCCAGAGAGCTGTTGTTGCAACTGGCCGAACAAAATTATTTCCTCGCCGTTGCCACAGGCAAGAGCCGACGCGGTCTTGATAAGGTCCTAACAGCCACTGGCCTGGCCGATATCTTCCATGCCACGCGCTGCGCTGATGAGTCGCGTTCCAAACCCAACCCGGAAATGTTACATGACATCTTTGACAGGCTGGGCGTTTACGCTAAAGACACCCTCATGATTGGCGATACTGAGTTTGACTTGAAGATGGCGCATAATGCCGGTGCCGATAGCCTGGGTATCAGTCACGGTGCACATCCGACTGAACAACTACTGGCCTGCCAGCCCAAAGCATTGGTCGCTGATCTGTTTGAAGCAGAACACTGGCTGCATAGCCTATCTTGCTGATTTTGTTATCATGTATCACTGACCTCATTTCAGGAACCCTGAACTATGGCGACATTCGGAGATTTTCCACCCGAGCACAAACAGCAGGAATCGCGTTCTGACAACCCACCCCAAGACAGCTGGGAAAGACGTGTTTTGCAAGACCTCGCCTTCGCTGCGCTTAAGGAGCAACGCGCCAGCCGCCGTTGGGGCTATGTGTTTAAGGGTTTCTTTATTGTTTATCTGGTGGCTTTCCTGATAATCGCCATGCCTTCCACAGATATGGGCGTCAAAAAGCCGCATACGGCACTAGTTGAGGTGCAGGGTGTCATCGCAGCCAGTGCCGATGCCAATGCCGACAGCATTGTCACCGGTTTGCGCAGAGCGTTTGAAAACCCCGAAGCCAAAGCATTGATTCTTCGCCTGAATACGCCCGGTGGCAGTCCGGTTCAGGCCGGCATTATCAACGACGAACTGCATCGGCTCAGAACACAACGCCCTGACTTTCCGGTCTATGCAGTTGTTCAGGATATCTGCGCTTCCGGAGGCTACTACATCGCCGTTGCTGCCGACCAAATTTATGCCGACAAGGCTAGTATCATTGGTTCCATCGGGGTTCGCATGGATGGTTTCGGCTTCACTGAGGCCATTGAAAAGCTGGGTATTGAAAGACGCGCACTGACTGCCGGCGAAAACAAGTCCTTCATGGATCCATTTCTGCCCCTGCAACAAGATGATGTTGATCATGCACGCGACTTGCT
>SKGV01000088.1 GCA_007117275.1 Methylophaga sp. | reverse complement strand
TCTACAACAACACGCAGTGGCTGTCTGATCGACTGGTTTTGAGGATACCAATCGAAGTTTTCGCTGCGACGAACGTTAAGTAGAGGGTCATCGGCCAGAATAGTGCTGATACCTGTCAATATTGCCGAACTTCGTGCCCTGAGCTTTTGCACATCAAGTCTGGCCAGAGGACCGGTGATCCATTTACTCTCTCCAGAGGCCATGGCGGTTCTACCATCTAGACTCATGGCAATCTTGCTGCGCACAAACGGTTTGCCCATGCGCATCCGCTGGCTAAATCCTGGGTTCAATTTTTCAGCTTGCTCGGCAAGTATGCCGGTTTGCACTTCAATACCGGCCTGTTGAAGTAAGGCAATGCCTGATCCGGCCACAATTGGATTGGGATCTTGCATCGCCACAAATACTCGAGCCACTCCGGCACGGATCAGTGAGTCCACACAGGGGGGGGTTCGTCCAAAATGACTACAAGGTTCGAGTGTGACATAACAATCTGAACCTCGTGCCTCATCACCCGCTTCATAAAGTGCATTTATTTCAGCATGTGCTTCACCTGCACGAAGATGCCAGCCGCGGCCAATAATCTGACCTTGCTTAACCAGCACACAACCGACACGTGGATTAGGATCAGTGGTGTAAAGCCCGCTCTCGGCCAGTCGAAGCGCATCGGTCATGAATTGTTCGTGCACATTCACCATTGCTGTCTCATGCCCGTTTAGTCAATTAGCCAGCGATGCCTGGCAGCTCAAACATTAGTTTTTCTCGGAGTCAGCGCGATTCTCCATTCGCTCGATTTCTTCACGGAAGGCATTCACGTCCTGGAAGCTTCGATACACCGAAGCGAATCGAACGTAAGCCACTTCGTCAAGTTCACGCAGGGCGTGCATGACCCAATCCCCCACCAAACGGCTGTGAACCTCGCGTTCACCGGTCGCCCAGAGCTTTCTGACAATTGATTTGACAGCCTGATCAATCGCATCTGTACTCACAGGTCGCTTTTCCAGCGCCCGCATGATGCCTGCCTTGAGTTTGTTTTCGTCAAACTGCTCACGTGACTCATCACGTTTGATGAGCCTCGGCATACTGAGCTCGGCTGTTTCGTAGGTGGTGAATCGTTCGTTACAGACCAGACACATCCGTCTTCGACGAATCGCGTCTCCCTCGACAGAGAGACGCGAGTCGATAACTTTTGAATCATCTGCACCGCAGAATGGGCAGCGCATCAACTAAGTCCTTTCGAATCAAGCATACACCGGTAGGCGGTCACAAATTTCAACCACTTTTTGTTTGGTTTGCTCAATCACCACAGCATTACCCTTGCTGTCGATAACATCACACATCCAGGAGGCAAGCTCCGCGCAATCCTGCTCTTTAAAGCCGCGAGTGGTGACAGCGGGTGTGCCAACACGAATACCTGAGGTCACAAACGGTGATTGTGGATCATTTGGCACCGCATTTTTGTTGACAGTGATGTGCGCGTTGCCTAGCCATGCATCAACCTCTTTTCCTGTGAGGCCAGCTTGAATAAAGCTGACCAGGAACAAATGATCATCCGTGCCTTTTGACACTACATCATAGCCACGGTCCATGAAGACTTCTGCCATGGCTTGTGCATTTTTGATAACCTGTTGCTGGTATGTCTTGAACTCAGGCAGCATGGCTTCCTTGAACGCGATGGCCTTGGCGGCAATCACATGCATCAGTGGCCCGCCCTGAAAACCCGGGAATACCGCTGAATTTAGTTTTTTCTCGATCTCAGGGTTAGCCTTGGCCAGAATCAGGCCGCCGCGAGGGCCACGCAGTGTTTTATGGGTTGTGGTTGTTACAACATCTGCAATTTGAACTGGGCTTGGATATACGCCTGCGGCGACCAATCCGGCAATATGTGCCATATCGACCAGCAGATAAGCGCCAACAGAGTCAGCAATATCACGAAACTTCTGCCAATCAATCACTCGAGAGTAAGCAGAAAAACCCGCCACAACCAATTTCGGCTGGTGCTCTTTGGCCAGTCGTTCAACTTCGGCGTAATCAATTTCGCCGGTTTCAGTGTCAATGCCATAGGCCGCTGAGTTGTAGATTTTGCCAGAGGCACTGACTTTGGCACCGTGAGTCAGGTGACCACCGTGCGCCAGGCTCATGCCTAAGATGGTATCGCCCGGTTGCAGCAAGGCCAGATATACGGCTGCATTGGCTTGTGATCCTGAGTGTGGCTGAACATTAGCATAGTCAGCGCCAAACAATGTCTTGGCGCGCTCAATCGCCAGTTCTTCGACCGTATCGACATGTTCACAACCGCCATAATAGCGCTTGCCAGGGTAGCCCTCGGCATACTTGTTGGTCAATGATGAGCCCTGAGCTTCCATTACCCTTGGGCTGGTGTAATTTTCTGAAGCAATCAGTTCAATGTGATCTTCTTGGCGTTGGTCTTCAGCGGCAATCGCCTTGAATACTTCATCGTCAAACCCCGCGATGGTCATGCTTTTCTTGTACACGGTATTCCCCTGTCTGTGCGGTAAAATCCTGCGTTATTGTATCTTACAAAGCACCATGCATCTATGTGAGAATGGCTTTTTATTTATCAAAAAACTGGAAAAGTCATGCATCTATCGCTCATTGGAACCGGGCTCATGGGACACGCGCTTGGCGAGTGCTTATTGGCTGAGCAACAATCGCTGACTGTTTATAATCGTGATCAGAGTAAAACATCAGCACTCGCAGCGCTTGGCGCCAAGGTAGCCTCCACAGCTGGTGAAGCTGTTGCGCAAGCAGACATCGTCTTGTTGATGCTTAGCGATGCTGCTGCCATTGATTGTATACTGCAAACCTTGCCCGAGGCGGCTATCACTGACCGGCTCTGGCTTCAACTTGCAACCATTGCGCCTTCAGAGTCCATCGAATTAGGCAAATACATAGAAAGCTTAGGTGGACGTTACCTCGAATGCCCAGTGTTGGGCAGCCTACCTGAAGCCCGCTCTGGCCAGTTAATTTTAATGCCTGCCGGACATCAGCATGATTTTGAATCTGCCTTACCGCTATTGAACATCATAGGCAGCAATCCACAGTTGATCGGCAAGACAGGTCAAGGCGCCGCTATGAAGCTCGCTATGAATCAGTTGATTGCTGGGCTTACTGCGAGCTTTTCATTGAGCCTGGGCCTAGTCGAAAAACAAGGGATTCAAATCGAGCAGTTTATGCAGTTATTGCGCCAAAGTGCGCTGTATGCGCCTACCTTTGATAAAAAACTCAATCGCATCCTCGATAGACAGTTTGATGGGCCTAATTTTCCGACTAAACACCTCGCCAAGGATACGCGTTTGTTTCTGGGTGTGGCTCAGTCCATTGGCTTGGATTCAGAGGGACTTGAGGGTGTTGCAGGCCTTCTAGACAAAACACTGGACATGGGGCTTGCCGAAACGGATTATTCCGCCATCTATGCTGCAGTTAATCCACAGCACGATTAAGACTAAAAACGCGCCATGAAGGCGCGTTTTTAGTGATCTATCTGATGATGGTTCAAATCTTGAAAAGATCTCGCCTGATAATCGTTTCCATGCGATCAGGGCCAGTTGAAATAATGTCAATCGGCACACCTGCCAATGATTCAATTTTTTCAATGTAGGCACGAGCATTGTCTGGGAGATCTTCGAACTGAGTCACGCCAAGCGTTGATTCGTGCCAGCCGGGCATATCGATATAGACCGGTTCACAGCCTTCGAACTCATCTGCACTGAGTGGTAATGTTGACACATTTTGCCCATTCTTCTGGTAGGCAACACACAGCCGAAGGGTATCAAGTCCATCAAGCACGTCCAGCTTGGTCAGACACAATCCAGTAATACTGTTGATCCAGCTGGCACGGTTCAATGCCACCATATCCAACCAGCCACAGCGGCGATCTCGGCCAGTTGTTGAACCTTTTTCATGACCTTTTTCAGCAAGCTGTTTGCCAATGCTGTCTGTCAGCTCAGATGGAAATGGCCCACCACCAACCCGCGTTGCGTATGCTTTTGTAATGCCGAGGACATAGTCAATATGACATGGACCAACACCCGCGCCTGTGGCGCTGCCACCCGCCACTGTGTTTGAAGATGTCACATAGGGGTAGGTGCCGTGGTCGATATCTAGTAATGCACCTTGAGCACCTTCAAACATGACACGTTCACCCTTGATTGAGTACTCTTGAAGCATGGCAGGAATATCCGCAATCAAGGGCAGGATCTGCTCACGCATATCCATGAGTTCAGCGTGTATTGCTGTGAAGTCAACCGGCTGAGCCTGGTAGTAATTAATCAAAGAAAAGTTATGAAAATCAACTAGTTCTTTCAATTTGGCTGTCAGTGATTGACTGTCAACCAGATCACCGACGCGTAAACCACGCCGCGCGACCTTATCTTCATAAGCCGGTCCAATACCACGGCCGGTAGTGCCAATTGCTGATTTACCACGGCGATGTTCACGGGCTTGGTCTAGCGCAACATGAAAGGGCAGAATCAGCGGGCATGCAGCACTGATTTTCAATCGTTGACGCACTGGAATACCTTTTGCCTCAAGTGCAGTCATTTCGCGAATTAACGCATCAGGTGATAGCACCACACCATTACCAATCAGGCACTGTACATGTTCACGCAAAATTCCCGATGGTATTAGATGCAAAATGGTTTTTTCGCCACTGATGACCAGTGTGTGTCCAGCATTATGCCCCCCCTGAAAACGGACCACTGCGGAGACATTGTCAGTCAACAAATCAACAACTTTGCCCTTGCCCTCGTCGCCCCATTGAGAGCCAATTACAACAATATTTTTAGCCACTTCAGTGCATTCCTGTTTCAGTCACCACCCAGTGACCTTGTTGTTTAGATAGAATTTTTTGTCCAGTTGGTGGATTTGCTTCATCAGTAAACAAATAACTCACCACCTCACCATTTTGTCGCAGACTCTCAACCATACTGACAAGTGACGGATCATCAGACCACGGTGCATAAATCACCGATGGCTGGGCTTGTCTGTCGATTGGCAGCTGAGTTGCAAGTTTCTTTAGATCGAGACTGAAGCCCGTGGCGGGTTGTGCTAAACCAAACTCCTGTCCAATATCATCATAGCGTCCACCCAAGGCAATCGCATGCGCAGCGCCGGGTTGATACGCCGCAAAGACTACACCGGTGTGATAGTGATAGCCACGCAACTCAGCAAGGTCGAAATTAAGCTTCACAGAGGGTAAGCGCTGTTGGGCCATTTCACCAATATGCATGAGAGTCTTCAGGGCTTCCAACACGTTGGCCGGGGCATTTTTTAGCACTGCCTGAGCACGAACGAGAATGTCCTTGCCACCGTTTAATTCTGCCAGCGCTATGAGCATGTCACGGCTATCTTGATGAATGTCAAAACTGCTGAGAAGCGATCTGATCTCGGCATCTGCCTTACGCTGCAATGCTGAAAATAGCGCCTGCTCCTGTTCGGCATCCAATTGTGCCTGCCCTGCAAGCCCTCGAAAAATACCCACATGCCCTATATCCAGTGATAGTGTCTCCACAGCGCCGCTTATCATGAGCAGCTCAACCATCAGCTGAATGCTCTCCATATCGCTTTCAGGGCCAGAATGGCCAAAAATTTCTGCGCCCAACTGGATAGGATTACGGGATGTCGCCTGATCTTGAGGCAAGGTATGTAACACACTGCCGATGTAGCAGAGTCGAACAATACCGCTGTGTTTGAATTTATGGGCAGCAATACGAGCCACCTGAGGCGTCATATCAGCGCGAACGCCCATGAGACGGCCAGTGAGTTGATCGATAAGCTTGAAGGTTTGAATATCCAGCGTCTTGGCGGTGCCGGTCAGCAGTGAATCAAGGTACTCGACCAGTGGCGGCACCACGATTTGATATCCCCACGACTGCATTTTATCAATGAGGTTTCGATGCAGCTTTTCGAGTTGTGCGGCTTCGTCAGGCATCAATTCATCAATGCCTTCTGGCAGTAGCCAACTTTCTTTGTTTGTCATTCAGTCATTTACCCAGTACAGCAAGGCCAAACCCGCCAGCATACTCAACAGACCAACCACACGCAGCTGCTGATCCCGCATCCCTGCGACTTGCAGCAGGGTGCGTCGGAATGCTGCGGGATTCAAAAAAGGCATGATGCCCTCAATCACCAGCATTAATGCCGCTGCCAGCAGCAGGCTATGGATCAGGGCTTCATTCACACCTTAACGCGCCAAGGGATCACTGAAGCGGTTAAAGAATTCACCTTGTGGATCGATGACCAATAGATCGTCGCCTCTAAACACATTCTTGTATGCATTCATGCGACGATACAGCGAGAAAAACTCGTGATTTTGACCAAACGCATTGGCATAGGTGTTAGAGGCTATTGCGTCGCCTTCACCTCGAAGTGTCTGTGCTGTTCGCTCAGCCTCAGCAACAATGACGATACGCTGCCTATCAGCATCAGAACGAATCTTTTCAGCTTCTTCTGCACCACGTGAACGCAGGTCCCTAGCTACCCGTTCCCGTTCTGCTTCCATTCGAGCGAAGACCGATGAGCTGACTTCACTGGGCAAGTCAATGCGTTTGATACGCACGTTGGTCACTTCAATGCCGAAACCAGCAGAGGTGCGATTAGCGTCACGCATGATGTCACGCACCATTTCTGACCGATCGCCTGACACCAGTTGCTGGATGGTACGGCGACCAAATTCACCACGAAGACCATCACGAATAATCTGGCCAAGGCGCAGTCGTGCATTCTCTTCATCACCACTCATCGAGGTAAAGAAAGCTTCCGGATCAACAATGCGCCAGAGGATGAATGAATCAACGATCACGTTCTTCATTTCACCGGTCAGGTAACGCGATGGGGCTGAGTCCAATATCAAGGTGCGGTTGTCGAAGCGACGCACCTCGTTGACAAACGGTATCTTGAAGTGAATACCAGGCTCATAGTCAGCCCGCTGAACTTCACCAAGACGCAGCAATAGAACATGCTCACGCTCGTCGACGTAAAAAATCGCCGAACTTATCGTCACCAGAGCGACTGCAGCGATGACTAGGATTTGTGTAAGACGTGTACCCATGGCTATCGACCTCCTCTGCTACGAACATCGTCACGAGCATTATTCGTTTCCGATGACTGACTGCCGCCTGAGTTTGGAAACGCTGTCAGGTTTTGCAGATCCAGAGGCGCTGTTTGAGAGCCAGAGGCACCACGCATTCTATCCATTGGCAAGTAAAGCACATTATTGCTGTCACCACTCAAATCGACCATGACTTTCTGGCTTCTTGAGTAAACCGATTCCATAGCGTCTAGATATAGTCGTTCTTGCATGATGACAGGAGATTTTTCGTACTCAGCCATAACTTGCAGAAAACGACTGGTTTCACCTTCTGCGCGGGCAACAATCTCACTCTTGTATGCCTGAGCCTCTTGAATGATTCGGAAGGCTTCACCACGTGCTCGAGGCAGTACCTCGTTGGCATACGCCTCAGCCTGGTTACGCAGTCGTACTTCGTCTTCCCGGGCTCTAACCGCGTCGGCAAAAGCAGCTTGGACCTGTTCAGGTGGCTGAACGTCCTGCATGCTGACACTGGTGACGGTTAAGCCGGTCTCGTGTTGTTCCAGCATTATTTGCAACAGCTGTTCAGTGCGTGTTGCCACTTCACTGCGCCCTTCAGTCAAGACAAAATCCATATTTGATTGCCCAACCACCTCACGCACAGCACTTTCCATCATTTGCCGAAGCACTGTGTCTGGGTTACGCACGTTGAAGAAGTATTGCGAGGCATCTTCGATTCTATACTGACCCGCGATTTTCAAATCGACAATATTTTCATCGTTGGTCAGCATGAGTGCTTCTGATTGCACATTAGTTTCCGGTCTGCCACCGGCTGATCGATAGCCAATCTCTACAGTACGAATCTGTGAAACATCGACAACTTCAACCCGATCAATCGGGAAAGGAAAACGCCAGTGTGGGCCAGGCATCGCGGTATGGCTGTATGCACCAAACCGAGTCACTACTCCTCGCTCGGCCGGTTCGATGATGTAGATACCTGACAACAGCCATACGACGAGGATAATCGCCGCGATCAAACCAATGCCGATAGATCCCGTCGGACCAGACCCCGATGAGTCACCATCGTTGCCTTTATTGCCGCCAAATATACCGCCAAGTTTGCGCTGCACATTACGCACTACTTCATCCAGGTCGGGCGGACCCGAATTGCCACGGTTGCCCCATGGGTCCTTGTTACCCCCACTACCGGGTTCGTTCCAAGCCATGTAAAACTCCAATCAGAGAAAAGATTCTATTCATAAACCAGCTATTTTACGGACATGGTTGCTGAAGGCAACCAAAACCGGACACATTTAATTTGCAAAAGCCTGATGTAGCGTGTGGTCAGGAAAGTATTCCTGAAGCGCCTGACGAAGATATTCAAGCCCTTCCCCGGTGTGCGCCGACAGCCAGATTCGATCTATCTGACCCTCCTGATTACGCTCAAGTTTTGCCGAAACACCCTCCAGGCGATCGATTTTGTTATAAATAATGACTTGTGGAACCTCATCAGCACCTATTTGCGTCAGTACTTCATCTACGTGAGTGATAAGAGACTCACGTTCGGATGAGGCTGCATCGACGACGTGCAGCAGTAATGCAGCATCTCGGGTTTCTTCGAGTGTGGAACTGAAAGATTCGACCAAGTCATGAGGCAGATTGCGGATAAAACCAACCGTGTCTGCTAATACCAAGTTTTCGGTGTGGCTAAGGCGCAGGCGTCGCAATGTCGGATCCAGGGTAGCGAATAAGCGATTGTCGGCATAAACCTCAGCTGAGGTCATACGATTGAACAGTGTTGATTTACCCATGTTGGTATAACCGACCAAAGAGACGACCGGTACTCCACCGCGTTGCCGAGATCGCCGTCCTTGCTCGCGCTGCGATCTGACTTTTTCCAAACGTTTCTTGAGCGATTTTATTCGCTGAGCCAGTAGTCTTCGGTCTGTCTCTAGCTGTGTTTCTCCAGGTCCACGCAAACCAATACCACCTTTTTGCCTTTCCAGATGCGTCCAACCTCGAATCAAACGCGTTGATAAATGCTGAAGCTGGGCCAGTTCGACTTGCAATTTACCTTCATGAGAACGGGCTCTGCGGGCAAATATATCCAGAATCAGTCCAGTTCTGCCGAGCACTCGGCATTGCAGCTTCTGTTCGAGGTTACGCTCCTGACTGGGAGACAATTCATGATTGAAAATCACCAAGGCAGCGTGGCAAGCGAGCACGTGTTGTGCAATTTCATCAACTTTGCCACTGCCTGCGAAATATCGAGGATCTGGCCTTTGCCGCTTTCCGCTGGTGACGGCAGCGATTCGGGCACCGGTCCCATTCACCAGTTCAATGAATTCATGGCGGTTCTCTTCATAATCAGCATCATTAAAATTTAGATGGACGAGAACCACAGCCTCACGATCTGATTTTTCATTGAATGCCGCATCACTGTTGGGCCGCTCAAACAATCACTCTGCTCCTTCAGGACTGATGCTGAAATTCACATTACGAGAAGGCACAATAGTAGAAATCGCATGTTTGTACACCATCTGATTAACAGAGTTTTTTAATAAAATCACAAACTGATCAAATGAGTCTATCTGCCCTTGCAATTTGATCCCGTTCACCAAATAAATCGACACAGGAACATCTTCACGTCTCAGCGCATTCAGAAAGGGATCTTGCAATGATTGAGCTTTTGCCATTATTTGTTCGCCTTTTTGTTATTGTTACCGTCTATGGTGGTTAATTTTCTGGGTATTGACTCGATAGTCAAGACTTAATGATACTCGGCAACCGCGCTGTTAAGTATAAAAGTACATCCTGCACTGGCAGGTCGGGGCCACTATCAAACCAGACGCAGTCCTTTTGAGATCGCAACCATGTGAGCTGACGCTTTGCCATCTGCCTCGTTGCGATAATGGCTCTTTCAATGAATGCGGCCTGATCATATTCCCCCTCTAGATAGGCCCAAGCCTGTCTGTAACCAACAGCTCGCATGCTGGGTAGATGCTTATGACAACCAACTCGCGCCATGAGTTTTCTGACCTCTTCGATAAAGCCACTCTCCAGCATAACGTGATAACGAGTTGCAATACGTTGATGCAATACACGTCTATCAAACGGGGAGAGCACCAGATTAATGAATTCATAAGGAGGACTAGAAGTATTTGCTCGGGTGAGTTGAGTCAATGTCTGTCCTGTTAATTCGAAGACCTCAAGCGCTCGCTGCAAGCGTTGGGGGTCGTTGACATGTATTCTAGCTGCTGCAACTGGGTCAATTTTCTGAAGTCGCTGGTGCATATGGGCAAGCCCATGATTATCAGCTTCTGCTTCGAGTTTTTTGCGAATAATTACATCAGCCTCAGGCAACTCAGCGATACCGTGAATTAAGCTTCTAAAGTAAAGCATAGTTCCCCCCACCAAGAGCGGGACTCGGCCGCGGGCTGTAATCTCAGCCATCAGGCTAAGCGCATCAGCACGGAAACGTCCGGCTGAGTAGGCTTGTTCGGGCTCGATGATATCAACTAAATGATGTGGATACTGACTCAATGTGTCGCGGTCGGGCTTGGCCGTGCCAATATCCATCCCCCGATACACCAAGGCTGAGTCAACGCTGATGATTTCAACGGGATACTTGTTGGCAATCTGAAGGGCAAGATCTGTCTTGCCAGCCGCGGTCGGGCCCATCAGGCAGATTGCCGGCGGCAGTGAGTGAAGTAACTGCTTCGTCAATTAACCCTGCTTCATTGAATCAAAAAATTCCAAATTGGTTTTGGTTGATTTGAGACGATCCATCAGAAATTCCATCGCTTCAACCGGCTCCATCGGCGCAAGCAGCTTGCGCAGGATCCACAACTTCTGCAGATCCTCCTCGTTGGTAAGCAGCTCTTCACGACGAGTGCCTGAGCGGGTGACGTTGATTGCAGGATAAATCCGGCGATCGGCCAGCTTACGCTCGAGTAACACTTCCATATTACCCGTACCCTTGAACTCTTCAAAGATAACTTCATCCATGCGAGAGCCAGTCTCTATGAGGGCAGTGGCAATAATAGTCAGGCTACCACCTTCTTCTATGTTCCTCGCGGCACCAAAAAAGCGCTTGGGTCTTTGTAGCGCATTGGCATCAACACCGCCAGTCAACACCTTGCCTGATGAGGGTGAAACCGTGTTGTAGGCACGCGCGAGACGGGTAATTGAATCCAGAAGAATCACCACATCATGTTTGTGTTCGACCAGGCGTTTGGCTTTTTCAATGACCATTTCTGCTACCTGAACATGACGTGTTGCTGGTTCATCGAATGTACTGGAAACGACTTCACCACGCACAGAGCGTTGCATTTCGGTCACTTCTTCTGGGCGTTCATCGATCAGTAACACTATCAACGTGCTCTCGGGATAGTTATTAGCGATCGATTGCGCAATCGACTGCAAGATCATTGTTTTACCCGATTTGGGTGGAGCGACCACTAAGCCGCGCTGACCTTTACCGATTGGAGAGGCCAAATCAATAATGCGTGCCGTCAAATCTTCGGTACTGCCATTGCCTCGTTCCAAGTTGAAGCGCTCATTGGCAAACAATGGCGTCAAGTTCTCGAAAGGAACCTTATTTTTCGAAGCTTCAGGTTTTTCGAAATTAATTTCCTCTACTTTGACCAGCGCAAAATAACGCTCGCTATCTTTGGGAGGACGAATTTTGCCTTTAATTGTGTCACCAGTTCGTAGATGGAAACGTCTGATCTGACTGGGCGACACATAGATATCATCTGGACCTGCAACATAGGAATCTTCTGGAGATCTAAGAAAACCAAAGCCGTCTGGCAATAATTCGAGTACACCCGTGGTATAGACATCTTCACCCTGCTTGGCGTGTGCTTTAACTAATGCAAATATCAATTCTTGTTTTCGGTTTCTGGCAAGACCCTCAAGATTCATGGAAAGGGCAAGCTCCATCAGCTCAGCAGCAGACTGCTTTTTTAGTTCTGTCAGATTCATGTATTACCTAGTAGGATGATTTTTATACGGAATTGTTTTGATGCGCACAGAAGAGTGACGCGATGTTTGAAAAAAGGGAGGTGAAACCAGAAATTGGCTGCAAGGATAACAGTATTCAGGCACCTCGTCCAGCCTATTGGCGATATTTCGCACTGCACATGCTTAGAAACTTATCGGTCATGTTCAACTGTCATAGTTATTCAATTCGCAGGGAGATGAAAATGTGATTCGGTTTACCATAGTTACTGCACTTGCTCTAGTTACACTCGGTGGCTGTAGCTCTGTACCCAGACAAATTCAATCAGCGCCAGTCAATGATCTTCAGCTGCAGCAGATTGATCTGGATGAACTATCCCAACAAGGACACCATGTGCGCTGGGGCGGCCAGGTTGTGGTTATCGAGAATTGCGCAGATGCAACAGTGCTTCAAATCGTCCAACACCCACTCAACCATCTCGGTCGTCCAATTACCAATCGAAACAGTCAGGGGCGGTTTCTAGCCCGAACACCCGAATTTATCGATCCAGTTGTGTATCCTGCGGGAACAGTGGTAACCTTTATTGGCACCATAAATGGCACTGCAGATCGTTATGTTGACCAGAGGAATTTAACATTACCGATCATCGATATTGAGACTATGCACAAGTGGTCGCCAATACAACGATCTATTCACACAAGCCCCTACTATGATCCTTTTTTCAATCCATATTATCGCTTTCACGGAAGCTACTGGCATCAGCCACCTTATCGTTATCGCCCC
>SKGV01000070.1 GCA_007117275.1 Methylophaga sp. | reverse complement strand
AGCCATTCATCGATGCGCTGCGCCAACTCAATCATAGCGATGTTCAGATTTACCTGATGGTGGGTAATCGTGACTTTATGCTGGGCGAGCGATTTGCTGAAATGATCGGCGCTGAGCTGTTACCTGATCCGACCCTTATCGAGCTAGGACGGCATCGCATAGTGCTGATGCATGGAGACAGTCTGTGCGTTGATGATGCACAATACCAACGCTATCGCAGAGTGGTCCGTAACCGCTTTCTGCAATGGTGTTTCCTGCATTTGCCGCTGAGCTGGCGACGGTCAATTTCCGATAGGATCAAGGCCCATAGTCGGCAACAAAAGACCATTAAATCCCCGATGATTATGGACGTCAACTCGACAGAAGTTGCTGCAGTGATGCAACAACATGACGTGGCGGTTTTAATTCACGGCCATACGCATCGTCCAGCGATTCATTCAGTCGCTGACTCAACGCCACAAAACTATCGGATTGTCCTCGGTGACTGGCATGACAGTCCCAGCTATCTCTGTGTAGATGAGGATCAGTTTCAACTGGTCGACAGTCGCTTGCCCGATGCGCAAATCGATTTAGATCTGTCCAGACTTTGACATTTCATCCAGCAGCGCCCTCAACCGTTGCGGTGGCACATAACCTGGCAGCATTCGTCCATTTTCCAGGAACATGGCAGGCGTTCCAGCAACACCCAATTGATTGCCTATGGCAAAGTGGCTTTCTACCGGGTTGTGGCATTGTAATTCAGGCAACTCCAGTTCAGCCTTGGCATCCGTCATCGCCTGATGCTGATCCAGTGCACACCAGACATTAACCAGTTTCTGATAGGCATCTGAACCGACACCACCGCGTGGATATGCCATATATCGAATAGCGATACCCTGTGCATGATATTCCGCCATCTGAGCGTGCAAAATACGACAATATCCACAGTCAATATCGGTAAATACAGTCAAAGTGTAGGCAGCCTGCTGTTTCGGCAAGAAACTTATTATCGAAGACGCATCTACAGCAGCCAGTGCCTGTCTGCGAACTTCAGCTCTACGTAGCTCGGTCACATCGGTACGACTTTCCAGATCAATCACCTTACCTTCCATCAAATATCGACCATCACGGGTAACGTAGATGACTTGGCCATTGATAACACCCTCATAGAGTCCGCTATCCCCCAGTTGATGCAGGCCTTCAATTTCCAGATCTGGAATAATTTGCAACAAGCGCGCTGCAATTTTTTCCGCATCAGATGCATACACCGAGGTCATGCTGACCAATGCCAGGACAACTGCCGTAGATAATTTGAACATGTAAATCCTAATCTCTGAAGTTATTGAATTGGAGAGGCATTTCGAGCGAGTCATTGCCTCTGAGCAAGGCCATCACAGCCTGTAGATCATCACGCTTTTTACCGGTCACTCTGACACTTTCACCCTGAACAGCTGCCTGAACCTTTAGTTTGCTGTCTTTGATCAATTTGACAATCTTACGTGACAAATCCTTGCCGATTCCTTCTCTGGCGATAATGTCCTGTTTGCGCATCTTGCCATGACCAATCGAATCTTTGACTTCAAGGCAACTGGTCTCAATGCCACGCTTGGCCATTTTCATGGTCAAAATATCCTGAAGCTGCTCCAGCTGGAAGTCACTCTCTGCGACCAGCGTCAGCACCTTGTCAGACTGTGTGACTTTGGCATCGGTTCCACGAAAATCAAAGCGATTAGCCAACTCCCGATTGGTTTGATCCACCGCATTACTTAACTCGTGTTTATCAATTTCAGACACAATATCAAAAGCAGGCATGTGCGCTCCTCGTTACTTTTTATGTTGTTGTTCATAGCCAAGTGCTGCTTGTCAGCCGCGCGGATGATGCTGGCCATGCATATCCTTGAGCCGGGCTCGGGCAATATGGGTATATATTTGTGTGGTCGATAAATCTGCATGACCAAGCAGCAGCTGTACAACGCGTAGATCGGCACCATGATTGAGTAAATGCGTGGCAAAGGCATGTCGTAATGTATGTGGTGACAGTGCTTTTTTTATAGCTGCAGCCTTAGCATAACGTTTGATCAAATACCAAAATGCCTGACGAGTCATTGCTTTACCGCGTCGCGTCGGGAATAAATCATCATTTGCCTGACCATACAGCAACTGCGGACGACTCTCCAATAGATAACGTTGCAACCAATCCAATGCAGTCTCGCCAACCGGCACCAGTCGTTCCTTGTTGCCTTTACCGATACAACGAATCACGCCCTGACGCATATTGAGTTGTTCATACTTTAAACCAACCAACTCACTGACACGAAGGCCCGTTGCATACAAAAGCTCCAGCATTGCACGGTCGCGCAAGCCAAGCACATTCAGGTCATCTGGTTGATCCAAAAGTGCTTCAACCTCGGATTCTGACAAACTATCTGGCAACTGCTTGCCAAGTCTCGGGCTCTGCAAAAGCGCCGTGGGATCGCTATCTCTGACAGATTCACGACAGAGGTATCGATAAAAGCGCCGTAACGAGGACAACAAACGGGCTTCACTGCGTACCTTTCGACCTTCGCGCATCCTGAGCGCCTGATATCGACGAATATCCTCTGCATTTGCTGCGCTCAAATCCACATCGCTTTTACTTAGCCACGCCGCAAAAGCCTGCAAATCTCTCTGGTAGGCTTCAACTGTGTTCTGACTCAAGCCGGCTTCCAGCCACAAGCTATCCAGAAATGCCCTCAGTTGCAGAGGCATGTCTTTCACCTCAGTGGTTTGCGCCTTACGACTCATTTGCATGGTCCTGCATCACAAAAAAGGCAGTACCGCTCGCGCAGCACTGCCTTCTAATTTATCATGCCGGGCAACATGCCCGAGACAATTACAATTTTTCTTTGATGCGTGCTGCTTTACCGGTCAGGTCACGCAGGTAGTAGAGCTTAGCGCGACGGACATCTCCACGACGCTTAACTTCAACACTGGCAATAGCAGGGCTGTGTGTCTGGAATACACGCTCCACACCGACACCACTTGAAATCTTGCGCACAGTAAATGCAGAGTGAAGACCACGATTGCGCTTAGCGATCACAACGCCTTCGAACGCCTGTTCACGTTCGCGCTCACCCTCTTTAATACGAACTTTAACTACAACGGTATCACCGGCAGCAAACTCGGGGATATCCTTTCTCAATTGTTCAGCATTCAGCTGTTCGATAATATTGCTCATTGTTCAAAACTCCCAACTAATCCTGCCCATGCTCGGCAATAAATTCTTCTAATAAAGCCGTCTGTTCGTCAGACAATGTATTCATTGCCAGCAAATCAGGTCGCCTTAACCATGTTCGTCCTAATGACTGTTTGAGACGCCACTTGCGTATTGCCTCATGATCTCCGCCAAGCAGCACTGATGGCACTGCTTGGTTATCCAATTGTTCTGGTCGAGTGTAATGCGGATGGTCAAGTAAACCATTCATGAACGAATCCTGTTGTGCCGATTCCTCATCACCCAAAACCCCCGGCAATAGCCTTGCGACCCCGTCAATTAACACCATTGAGGCCAGCTCACCACCACTGAGAACGTAATCGCCTATGGACCACTCCTCATCAACCTGTGACGCTATTAAGCGTTCGTCGATGCCTTCATAGCGACCGGCGATCAGAATCATCGATTGCCGCTGAGACATGCTGACCAGTGACGGCTGATCTAACACCTGTCCTTGCGGCGACAGGTAAATAACTTTTGTGTCACCACCTAGTTGTTGTTTGGCGGCATTAATAGCAGCCTGCAACGGTTCTACTTTCATTACCATGCCGGGACCACCGCCATATGGCCGGTCATCGACAGTGCGATGTTTATCCAGTGCGAAATCTCTGGGGTTCCAGACATCCAACACTAATCTTTCGTGACTGACAGCTCGGCCAGTTACACCGTATTCGCTAACAATCCGGTACATTTCGGGGAACAGTGATATCACCCCTAGGTGCATTCACTGCCCTCCTAATAATCTATTTGCCAGTCCACCAGAATGCGCTGTTTGTCGATATCTACCGATTTAACAATCACATCCAGTACAAAGGGGACGAGTATCTCTACCCCTTGGACTGTTTTGACCACCAGCACATCATTAGCACCGGTCTCAAGTAGGCTATCTACCAGCCCCAGCGTCTGCTCTTGCTCATTGATGACCTCTAGACCAATCAAGTCAGTCCAGTAATATTCGTTGTCTTCTGCCGGAGCCAGTTGCGACTTGCGTATTGCAAGCTCAGCACCGATTAAGGACAAGGTCTGGTTCCTGTCTGTGACATTTTTGAAACCCATCACCACACCCTTGCCTTGGGCTTTTCCGCCAGTTACTTCAATTTCTTTCCACTCACCCTGTATCTTGATGAACAGGGGTGTGTATTCAAGTATATTGCTGCGAGGCTCGGTGAAGGAAAACACTTTCACCCAGCCCTTGATACCAAAAGCACCGGATATTTTGCCAACAGGAAGGAACTCCTCGGTCATTTCCGGCAATCACTTAACTTTATAGTTATGCGGCTTTTTGTGCTTTTTTGATCAATTGGGCAACACGCTCTGTTGTTTGTGCGCCTTGGCCAATCCAGTGAGCTGCGCGCTCCAAGTCCAAACGCAATTCTTCTTCTTGGCCGCGAGCAACCGGGTTAAAAAAACCAATACGCTCAATGTAGCGACCGTCACGCTTGCTGCGTGAGTCAGTTACTACGATGCCGTAGAAAGGGCGTTTTTTCGCGCCACTGCGTGTCAATCTGATTGTTACCATGAGTATAGTCCGCTGAAAAACTGGATCGAAAAACAGACGTATTCTACGCACATATCTGGAGTTTGCAAAGATACAAATTAGTCAATCCTCAGAAAGGCATGCCGCCGCCGCCCGGGAATCGCCCCCCCATGGCTCGCATCATCTTGGACATACCTCCCTTTTGGCCCATTTTCTTCATCATTTTTTGCATTTGGGTGAACTGTTTGAGTAAACGATTAACGTCTTGGATCTGTGTCCCGGAGCCTGCCGCAATACGCTTTTTGCGCGAACCTTTGATAATTTCCGGTTTTTTGCGTTCTTTTGCTGTCATCGAGTTGATAATCGCTTCCAGCTTGACCAACTCCTTGTCGTTGGCTTGCTGTTTGACCGCATCAGGAATGTTGCCGATGCCGGGAAGTTTATCCAGCATAGAGCTGATACCACCCATTTTACTCATTTGCTGGAGTTGATCACGAAAATCTTCCAGATCGAAGCCCTTGCCTGTTTTTAGCTTGCCAGCCAGTTTTTGCGCAGAGTCAACATCCATTTGTCGCTGGGCTTCTTCAACCAGCGATAATACATCCCCCATGCCCAAGATGCGTGATGCGAGTCGATCAGGATGAAAAGGCTCCAAAGCAGTGCTTTTTTCGCCAACCCCCAGAAATTTAACGGGTTTACCGGTGATATGCCGTATAGACAGTGCCGCACCGCCCCGAGCGTCACCATCTGTCTTAGTCAAAACAATACCAGTCAGCGGTAAGGCGCTATCAAATGCCCTTGCCGTATTTGCTGCATCCTGACCAGTCATGCTATCGACGGTAAACAAGGTTTCAACTGGATTGATTGCCGCATGAATTCGTTGAATTTCCGTCATCATGTCATCGTCGATATGCAATCGGCCGGCAGTATCGATGATTAACACATCCACAAATTCACGCTTGGCTTGAGCCAGAGCAGCTTCAGCAATCGCCACCGGATCCTGATCGGTTCGGCTTGGAAAGAATTTTGCCTCGACTTCGTTGGCCAGGGTTTGCAGCTGATCGATCGCGGCAGGTCGATAAACATCGGCACTGACAACCATGACAGACTTGCGTTGGCGCTCTTTGAGCCATCGAGCCAGTTTACCGACGCTGGTAGTTTTACCCGCACCTTGCAAACCGGCCATCAAAATCACCGCGGGTGGCTGCACGCTTAAATCCAGCTCAGCATTGGCCTGCCCCATAATAGCGACTAATTCGTCATTGACGATTTTGATCAGCGCCTGACCCGGCGTGAGACTGCGTATAACTTCCTGCCCGAGCGCTTTTTCTCTGATTCTTTCAACAAACTCACGCACCACGGGCAAGGCAACATCCGCTTCCAACAATGCCATGCGAACTTCACGCAGGGTTTCTTTAACGTTATCTTCGGTAATTCGGCCCTGACCACGCAGTTTTTTTAGCGTAACGGACAGTCTGTCGCTTAGACTCTCAAACATATTCTCACTCAAGCTCTGGTTAGTGGAAGCTGGAACAGCATTGTGTCATGCGCAGATTATAACCGATATAGTGTTCAGGTCCCTCCGAGTTCGTTTATCATGCAGAATTCAAACACTATCAAGAGCAAATAAAGGATCTTTCACACATGGCTATTGCCAATGCGCTGGCGTTCCTGTTTTACCTGGGCTGCAGTGCCATTTTGATTCGCGGTTTTGTTCGACCGGACAGTCAACCCTCACAACTGGCCTTACCAGTAGGGATAATGACAGTTCTGGCCCTATTGTTTCACGCCACAGACATTATCTTTTCTGTGCGCACGGATATTGGCTGGCAACTGGGCTTGATGAACAGCTTGTCGATCGCCGCATGGCTGATGGCCTTGTTGGTGACGATTATCGGCACCCGAATGCAATCAGCGCATCCAGGCATCGTTGTTTATCCCCTGGTAGTTCTGATTTTAATGCTCAAGTTTGAAGTCCCCGCCGCGGCAAACGGCATTTTGCGAAATCCTGCTGTTGAATGGCATGTGTTGCTGTCTGTTGCCGCATACAGCCTTTTCACGCTGGCAGCAATTCAGGCAATTGTGCTGGCCATTCAGGAAAAACATTTGCGGCGACGTGACGCTGCTGGGCTGATTCGTAAGTTACCACCACTGCAAACTATGGAGTCAGCACTATTTCAGCTACTGACCGCGGGCTTCATTTTGTTGTCGCTGGGTTTAGTCACTGGATTGATGTTTATTGAAGATATTTTTCGTCAAAAACTGGCTCACAAAACACTGCTGTCGATTATTGCCTGGTGTGTATTTGCGGCATTAATGTGGGGCAGGCACCGACACGGTTGGCGCAGCAAGACTGCCGTGCGTTGGACGCTGGCAGGATTCAGCTTTTTGCTCTTGGCCTTTGTCGGCAGCAAGCTGGTGTTGGAGTTTATTCTGGGTCGATAACTATGCTTGAGGATATCTCATTACTGGCACTGTTTGTGTTGCTGTTTGGGCTGTTATTGCTATCCGCCTTTTTTTCAAGTTCGGAAACGGCTCTGATGGCTCTCAACCGCTATCGCCTGCGTCATCTGGAGCAGGAAGGTGTGCGCGGCGCTATCATCGCCAGTGAACTTCTGGCCAGGCCAGATCGACTGATTGGTCTGATTCTGCTTGGCAACAACTTCGTTAATATCTTTGCCTCAGCCATCGCCACCGTCATTGGTATCAGATTGATGGGCGAAAATGGTATTGTTTTCGCCACCTTCGCCTTGACCATCATTATTCTGCTATTTGCTGAGGTCACGCCTAAAACACTTGCGGCACTTCATCCTGAGCGAGTAGCGTTTCCTGCCAGTTTCGTACTCAAGCCGCTACAAATTCTGCTTCACCCTCTGGTCTGGTCAATTAACAGCATCACAAACCGAATGCTTCGCCTACTGGGAGTATCTCCGGAAGATGTTGCCTCCTCTGCAATTAATACCGAGGAACTGCGTGTTGCACTCATGGAGGCTGGCAGCATGATTCCCAGCCGTCACAAAGACATGCTGATGAGCATTCTCGATCTGGAACAAATCACGGTCGATGATGCCATGGTGCCACGCACGGAAATTGAAGGTATCGATATCAATTCACCCTTTCCTGACATCATCCAACAGCTATCTCATTGTGGCCATACTAGACTGCCCATCTATGCCGACAGTATGGATAATATTGTTGGCATCCTGCATGTTCGCAAGGCTCTTAACCTAATTACTCAGGACAACCTAACCCCAGAGAGCTTTCGCCACATCGTTAAGCCTGCTTACTTCGTTCCGGAGGGCACGCCACTCAACACTCAATTAATCCAGTTTCAGCGCAACCGAAGACGCACCGGCCTGGTAGTCGATGAATACGGTGATCTATTAGGACTGATTACGCTTGAGGATATTTTTCAGGAGATTGTTGGAGAATTCACGGCGGAGATTATTGACGATGACAAGGATATTCACCCACAGGATGATGGCAGTTACCTGGTCAATGGCACCGCCAACATCCGGGAACTCAATAGAAACAACGACTGGACCTTACCAACCGAGGGGCCTAAAACGATTAACGGGCTGGTACTGGAGTACTTAGAAAGCATTCCCGATCCAGGCGTCAGCCTGCGAATCGACAATTACATAATCGAAGTGGTACAGACAGCCGACAACGCCATCAAGACCGTCAGAATTCGTCAAATAGCCGCTGACGACAACAATACTCTGCAGTAAGTCTTCCATAACAGTTTTGAGATGGTCGCCGTTTTGACTTATCATCGCTGCATTACGGTAACTTCAGGACAACACTACCATGCGACTATTGATCAAGCTGATCATCGCCTTTCTGATATTAGTCATAGCAGCGCTGCTTGCATTACCATTCATCATTGACCCGAATGATTACAAAGATCAGATCTCTCAACAAGTCGAGCGAGTCACTGGTCGCACACTGACCCTCGAGGGCGATATTGGTTTGTCGGTTTTCCCGTGGTTAGCCCTGGAACTTGGTCCCACATCACTGAGTAATGCCCGCGGTTTCAAAACCGAACATTTTGCCCAGGTTGATGCCGCCGAAATTCGCATCAAATTGATGCCACTACTGCGAAAAAATCTGGAAGTTGACACGATTGTGCTCGACGGTCTGGTGCTCAATCTTGAAACCAACGAGTCTGGCCAGACCAACTGGGCGGATCTAGCTGGGAGCGAAACTGGTTCAGATACACAAAAAAAAGATTCAGCTACCAGTAGCGCATACTCAGAAATTGATACTGACCGTTCACCTGCGCTTAGCGCCATTAGCATTGCCGGTGTTCGACTAAGCAATGCCAATATTCTCTGGGCTGATGACAGCAAAGGCGAACACGTTCAGCTTCGCAACATGAATCTGACAACCGATCCACTCTTGCCCGGTAAACCGACATCTGTCAAAGCCGCTTTTGATCTCATCAGTGCTCAACCTGAAGTCACTGCTCATTTCACAGTGAATACGGATCTGCTGCTGGATATTGAAAACCAACAATACACGCTCGATAAGCTTAGGCTGACATCCGTTGCTCAATTGAGACAACTGCCCGTCGCACAACTCAGCCTCGATATCCGGGGTAACGTAAATGCTGACATGCATAAACAGATCATCAACATTGGTGACCTTGCAATGAAAAGTCAGCTCAATGGCGATGGTCCTGATGCGATGTTTTCCGAAGCAAATATCAGTCTAAATGGCCACTTTCTGGCGGATATCGGTAATGAAAAAGCCAGTATTTCACAATTCAAACTCTCAGCTAGCGCTAACAGTCGTGGCATTGCAGAACCCGTATTCACCGATGCAAACATTCAATTAACTGGTGATGTTAGTGCAGATCTGGCGGCGCAATCGCTTGCGATTCCCCTGCTTGATCTCACGCTTGATTTCAGCAAGGACACACAAAACATTGTGGCCCAGCTAACGGCGCAACTTGCTGCTGATGCTGGCAAGCAGCAAACCCAAATAGACAATCTGCAACTTGCTGCAAGCATCACCGATGCAGCCATGCCAGGAGGCAAGGCAGAGTTAAAATTAACCACTGCAGCGACCGTTGACCTGCACAATCAGACCCTCAGCGTGGCAGATCTGGTTGTGGAGTTTCAGGATTTGCTGATCAAGGCGCATCTGAACGTCCATGATATTTTGTCAGAAACGCCCTCATTCAATGCTGATCTGCACATCAAGCCTTTCAATCTACGTTCGCTGACTCGAGACTTGCAGATTTTACTGCCTGACATGGCGGACAGTTCTACCCTTGAGCATTTTGAGCTACGCAGCAAAATCAGCGGCTCTAATCAGCACATTGCCTTGACAGAGCTCAACGTTAAACTGGATCAAAGCACGCTTACCGGACAATTTTCTGTCGGTAATTTTGACCAGCCTGCGCTCAGATTTGATCTACAACTGGATCAAATTGACGCAGATCGCTATCTACCGCCAGCATCAGAGCCATCCCAGACCGTCAACGCCACTAGCTCAAGCAGCAACGCTGCATCGACAGCAGCGCCAGCAGAGTTACCATTTGATGCAATCCGTCAACTCAACGCCAAAGGCAACATCAAAATCGGCACACTGAAAATCGCTGGCCTGCACAGCCAAAATATCCAGCTGACACTAGACGCAGAAGACGGACTGGTAAAGTTATCGCCTCTGAGGGCAGAAATGTATCAGGGGCAATATACCGGCAATGTGGTGATAGATGCTCGCAATGACCTGATCCAGCTGAGCATGAATGAAAAACTGCAAGGTATACAGGCAGGACCTTTGCTTGATGATCTGACCGGAGATAGCAAAATCAGCGGCACCGTCAATGCCAGTGCCAAGCTAACTGCGACTGGTAATAACCCCGAAGCGATTAAGCAAACTCTGAGTGGAACCGGAGACTTCTCGTTTACCAATGGAGCACTCAAAGGCGTCAACCTTGCCGAGGCTATTCGTCGCGCCAGAGCCGCCATCAGCGGCCAGTCTTTGCCAGAATCTGTTCAACCCGTTCAAACAGACTTTAGTAGTCTCGGTGGTAGTTTCACTGCCCGTAATGGCGTTATCGACAACCAGGATTTCAGCCTGATGTCGCCTCTATTACGTGTCAGCGGTGCCGGCAATGTGGACTTAGCTCAAGAGCGCTTAGATTACACGCTGCGAGTCGCCGTGGTGGGATCACTTGAGGGACAAGGTGGCCGTGAACTTACGGATCTGCGTGGACTGACCATTCCAGTTAGAATCACTGGCAGTTTTGATAATCCAAGACCCTCGGTCGACCTTGCTGGCCTGCTTCGCGACAGAGCCACTGAAGAACTGCGTGGTCGTGCTGCAGAACAAATTCAAGAACATCTTGGTGATAAAATCGGTGAAGGTCTTGGCGGTCTTCTGGGTGGCGCACTAGCCCCGCCATCGAATGGCGTGACTTCAAATGAGGACACAGCAGAATCAGACACCGCTTCTGAGGAGAAAAAAACAGAACCTGACAAGTCTATTGAAGATCAACTAAAAGATGAGTTGCAAAACCGCTTACGTCGTCTATTTTGAGTCACTGAAAAACAAGCATTACCTGCGCACTTTGAAGTGAAGACGCTTTCTATTCAGACAACATTTAATTTTAGTGAAGCCCTGCTCGACTGGTATGAAAAGCATGGCCGCAAGGATCTGCCGTGGCAACAATCGGTGACCCCCTATCAGGTCTGGGTTTCAGAAATCATGCTGCAGCAAACACAGGTCAACACGGTGATTCCGTACTATGTGCGTTTTATGCAGAGGTTTCCGGACATTGCAGCTCTGGCGACAGCCAAGCTCGATGAGGTGCTAGCATACTGGTCTGGCCTCGGCTATTACGCCAGAGGCAGGAACCTGCACAAAAGCGCCCAAATCATATACCACGAATTTGATAGCGAGCTTCCTGCAGATCTTGAGCAACTACAAAGACTTCCTGGTATCGGACGCTCAACCGCTGGCGCCATCATGGCACTGGCATTTCATCAGCGTCAAGCCATTTTGGATGGCAACGTCAAACGTGTGCTCAGCCGGTTTTATGCAGTAAACGACTGGCCAGGAAGGCCACAGGTTGAAAAGCAATTATGGCAATGGGCAGAAGCATTGCTGCCTAACAAAGACCTTGCAAAATACACCCAGGCACAGATGGATCTGGGGGCTACCTTATGTACTCGCTCACGACCTGACTGCCAACGCTGCCCACTTCAATCACATTGTCTGGCTTATGCCCAGAACACTGTTTCAGACTACCCGCGACCTCGTCCGAAAAAAACGGTGCCGGTCAAACATGTGCAGTGGTTGGTGGTTGAAAATACACATCAGGAAATTCTGCTGATGAAAAGACCTGGCACAGGTATCTGGGGTGGCTTGTGGTGCTTTCCGGAATTTACCGATGCTGATATGGAGAGTGTCTGTCAACGTCTGCAAATACCCATCAGCGAGACGCTATCATTGACGCCGTTTCAGCATATCTTTTCGCATTTCAAGTTGAACATACAGCCGCTCAAAATGACACTTGCTCATGCTTTAACTGTCATTGCCGACAAGCCTGATCGTATCTGGGTTAAAATAAGTGCTGCTGAAAAACTCGCCTTGCCTGCACCTGTTAAGGCACTGGTCAGGCAACTTTAAACATTCATCCAAGGAGGCCATTCATGGCACGAATGATTCACTGCGTAAAGCTCGATAAACAGGCGGAGGGCCTAGATTTTCCTCCCTATCCTGGCGATCTCGGTAAACAGTTATATGAGTCGGTATCAAAAGAAGCCTGGCAGATGTGGATGGGCCAGCAAACCATGCTGATTAATGAATATCGCCTATCACTGGCGGATCCCAAATCTCAACAGTTTCTCAAAACTGAGCTGGAGAAATTCTTTTTTGGAGAAGGCTCAGCGCTCCCTGAGGATTACGTGCCTCAATAGTGTCAGTCAAACTCATTATCCCAGTTAAAAAATTACTGGACGTACTAACCTGTTTTGCGCATACAATGCGATCAGGTTCATATCAAGCGACGATGAACCGGTTCAAAACAAGCGGCAATGTAGCAAAAGATTGAGGTTGATATGGCAGAGCAAGTGACTGGAACCGTTAAATGGTTCAATGACGCAAAAGGATTCGGATTTATCGAGCGT
>SKGV01000111.1 GCA_007117275.1 Methylophaga sp. | reverse complement strand
GGTCTTGGTCATCGTAGCGCCTGACACAATTTCGGCCGGCCATTTTTGCTTGATACATGGCGCGGTCTGCCATCTCAAAAAGCGAGTTGAGCGTGTCATGCCTGTCATGGCTCAGGCTTGCAACACCAATACTCAAGGTTAACGGGATACCCGCCAGCTTGAATCTGACAAGCTTTTCCTGCAAACGCGCCATCAATGCCAGTGCGTTCTCGTTATCTGCACCTGGCAACAGCATGAC
The DNA here is from genome assembly GCA_007117275.1 of Methylophaga sp. Lineage (GTDB taxonomy): Bacteria > Pseudomonadota > Gammaproteobacteria > Nitrosococcales > Methylophagaceae > Methylophaga. Next base: position 3,342 of record SKGV01000111.1, on the reverse strand, counting down.
AAATTCCTCGCCGCCCCAACGGGCAACGATATCCGCATCACGCACAAAACGTTTCAGCCAGCTACCCAGTTCGGCCAGCACCTGATCACCTTTTTCAAAACCGTAGTCTTGATTAATCTGCTTGAAATGATCAATATCCAGAACAGCCATCGCCAAGTCACGCTTGAAACGATATGCATCACTAAAATACTTGCCGGCAAATTCTCTCAATGCATGGCGGTTAAACAGTTGCGTCACTTCATCCAGCATCGCCAAGCTGTATAACGATTTCTGTTGAGAACGCAATTCTCGATGATTTTGATAACTGTTGATGTGATTAAATACGCGCTGACGCAGCTCTTCATGGACGATGGGTTTAGAGACAAAGTCATTGACCCCAAGATGAAATAACTCGATCTTGCGTGACATGTTGTCAAAGCCTGAGGTGGCAATGATAGGTACAGTGCCAAGCTCGCCAGGTAAGCGTCGAATTTTTCTGACCAGCGTGATACCGCTCATCACGCCTTCAAGCATGACATCGGTAATCACCAAATCATAATCTCCGCTTTGAAAGGCATTCCATGCTGCTTCTGCATGCGTATAGGCATCAACATCAAGCCCCATATCGGTCAGCAAGTCGATGATAATGGTTTGTAACAGGTGAGAAGCTTCGGTAAACAGCACACGTCCAGATAACTGCCTTGACTCACGTTCAGCCAGCCGTTGAACATATATTTCCAGTTCTTTGTGGTCGCTTTTACTGAAAATATCGGTGGCGCCTGCCAGAATTGCCTGTTTGAGCAATCTTGAACTGTCCTTGTCGGTCATAATCAACACAGAGACACAATCAAAGCCGCTGATTGCACGCAGTTGCCCACAAAAATCCACGCCACTGATGTCAGGAATCTGGTCGCTACAACAGACTAATTTAAAGTTGGATTGTTGTGCCTGAGTCAGTGCCGACTGGCCAGAGCTGGCAGTGACAACATCAAAGCCAGCAGCCAGCAGAATTTGACTGGCTGTTTGCTGGAAGTTGGGATCGGCATCCACCACTAAAGCATTTAAGTTTCGCACTCAGATATTCCCTGTTGCTGACCCCAGGCCCGATGAATGCCTCAGGGTTCAAAAGCTAAAATTGTAGCAGCCTCAAGCAATTGCCGAGTAAAACTTGTGCGTAGATAGAACCCCCTGGGATTAAGCCGTATGGATTCACCATCACTATCCGAGGCTTTACTCATCACCCGACTATTGGCCGCTTTGGGTCTGATTTGTAGATACTGCCCGTAGTTGGCGGTCAGCGCATTTTGCTCGCCAAGGGCAATCAATTCCATCAATTCTTCCCAGTCCTGACGCAGCATGGCCTCTTGCTGTGCATTGGGCCGCCAAATCCAGCCCATGCCAACAAAACGTTCGGCCAGTGGTATCTGATTATCCGCTTCGATAGGCAGCCATAAGACATTGGAAAGTTTTTTTCTGACCCAACTGTCTTGCCAGCGTCCTGACGCTGAGCCTGCCGCGTTGACGGTGCAGACAAAGGTCGACTCTTTAGGCTGACCCTGCGCATCTAATGGCAGTGTTTTTAATTCAACGCCTAAGGCGGAAAAATCCTGGCGGGCCTGACTACCGGCATCGCAGCCAAGTACATGCTCCAGTAGACTGCCGACCCAGCCTTTGTGACGGCGTAAATCATCGGGGATCGCAAAATGGGCGTCATGGGCAATTTGCCCCAATGTTTTACCCGCCACATTGCTGACGCGGGTCGTCAGTTCCTGCAGGGTTTCTGGCGGTGATGGTCTAGTTGGCATATGCGGGGAAATATCATTGCTCATCACAGGCATGATAGTCTAATTGAATTTACCGCTTGAGACACTGTAGTGAAAGCCCTTTCAATTCAACAACTCCACAAAACTTACCAAAACGGTTTTGAAGCCCTGAGTGATATTCAGCTGGACGTCGAACAAGGCGATTTTTTCGCCCTGCTTGGACCCAATGGCGCTGGCAAATCGACCACCATCGGCATCATTAGCTCATTAATCACGAAAACCCGTGGCCAGATTCAAGTATTTGACGCTGATCTGGATACTGATCGGGAGCTGGCAAAAAGTTATATTGGCCTTGTGCCGCAAGAATTTAATTTCAATGGTTTCGAACAGGTCAAACATATTTTGATTACCCAGGCAGGTTATTACGGCGTGCCGGCAAAACAGGCCGAAATTCATGCCGATAAGCTATTGAAACAGCTGGGCCTGTGGGAGAAGCGACATAGTTCTGCGCGCGCCCTTTCTGGGGGTATGAAACGGCGTTTAATGATTGCTCGGGCATTGGTGCATCAGCCAAAACTGCTCATTTTGGATGAGCCGACGGCTGGCGTAGACATTGAATTACGACGGTCAATGTGGACATTCCTGCGCGACATCAACCGCCAGGGCACAACCATTATTTTGACCACGCACTATCTGGAAGAAGCAGAAAATCTGTGTCGAAATATTGCCATCATCGATAGAGGACAGATAATTGAAAATACCGACATGAAGTCCTTGCTTAACAGACTAGATAGAGAAACTTTTGTGCTGGATCTCAAACAACCACTCACCGATCTTAGTGCCTTGGCCGATCTTAACTGCCATCAGGTCGACAGCATCACACTTGAAATCGAGCTGTGTCGAAGCGAAAGCCTCAACTCACTGTTTAACCGACTTAGTGAATGCGGTATTGAAGTCGCCAGCATGAAAAATAAAGCAAATCGACTGGAAGAACTGTTCCTGTCATTGGTAGAGCGCTCGGAGGTCCCGTCATGAGCGTTTCGCGTTATCATCAGCATTGGATTGCGCTAGCCACCATAGTCACTCGCGAAGTGCGCCGTTTTTTAAGAATTTGGGCGCAAACACTGCTGCCACCCGCCATTACCATGACTTTGTATTTCATCATCTTTGGCAATCTGATTGGTGCACGCATCGGAGATATGGGTGGCTTCAGCTACATCGAATACATTGCCCCAGGCATCATCATGATGGCGGTGATCAATAACGCTTATGCCAATGTCGCCTCATCCTTTTTCAGTGCCAAATTTCAAAATCACATTGAAGAACTGGTCGTGGCGCCTGTGCCAAATTACGTCATTCTTGCCGGCTACGTGGCTGGCGGAATCGTGCGGGGTTTATTTGTTGGGCTGATAGTCACTATCGTCGCCCTGTTTTTTACCCATTTACCGATACAGAACGTGTTGCTGACGTTCAGCGTGGTACTGCTTAGCGCCATTCTGTTTGCACTGGGCGGCTTTATCAACGCCATCTATGCCCGAAGCTTTGATGAAATTTCCATTATTCCAACTTTTATTTTGACGCCTTTGACCTATCTGGGTGG
>SKGV01000096.1 GCA_007117275.1 Methylophaga sp. | reverse complement strand
GCTCTAGGTAAATAAGTCCAGAGACTGTTTCGACGGCAATCACGGTTTTGTCAGTCAAGCCTTTGTCATGGACAAATCGCGCGAAACAGCGGGCACCATTACCACATTGGGCAACCTCGCCTCCATCGGCATTGAAGATACGGTAACGAAAATCTGCCTCAGCTGATTCGGCTGCTTGAACCAGCAGCAACTGATCACAACCGATACCCCAGTGCCTATCGGCCAGCAACTGTACTTCTTGTTTAGTCAGTTCTATGGATTGATGAATGGCATCGATGACAATAAAGTCATTACCCAAACCATGCATCTTGCTGAATTTCAACATGATCGGTTAGTCCTGCAGGACTCGCTCACCCGCATACAGTGAAGCGATTGATTCTCGTTCACGTACCAGATGCGACTTGGCACCATCGACCATCACTTCAGCCGCCCGTGGCCGTGAATTGTAGTTAGAACTCATGGTAAAACCATAAGCACCCGCAGAGCGAATTGCCAGCAAATCACCTTGCGTGATTTTCAGCTCACGTTGCTTACCCAGAAAATCACCCGTTTCACAGACCGGGCCCACCACGTCGTAGGTTTCCGGGACGAGATCGTTACGTAATTTTGCTGGCACAATGTCCATCCAGGATTGATACAGCGCAGGGCGCAAAAGGTCGTTCATTGCTGCATCAATGATGGCAAAGCGATGCGCTTGCGTCGTTTTAATGTATTCAACGCGTGTTAGCAAGATGCCTGCATTGCCGGCAATAGCTCGCCCAGGCTCCAGAAAGATTTCCAAATCTCGGTCAGTCAGCACCTCGCGCATGGCCGCTGCGTATTCAGCCGGACTGGGAGGTGTTTCGTCTTTGTAACGAATGCCCAAGCCACCGCCAATATCAAGATGCTCGATATGGATGTTGAGTTCGGCCAGTCGGTCAATAAGCGCTAATACCCTATGTAGCGCGTCAACAAACGGCTCGACGGTGGTGAGCTGCGAGCCAATATGACAATCGACACCAACCACATCAAGCCCGGGCAATTGCGCTGCAGCTTGATAGACATCCAAGGCATTTTCTATGGCGATGCCAAATTTGTTTTCTTTAAGCCCTGTTGAAATATAAGGATGTGTTTGCGCATCCACATCAGGGTTGACCCGAATAGAGATTGGCGCAGATTTGCCAAGACGGCGAGCTACTTCGCTGATTCGCTCTAGCTCGCTTTCAGACTCGACGTTGAAACAGCGAATGTTGTGTTCAAGGGCATATTCAATCTCAGCGGTGGTCTTGCCAACACCAGAAAATACTGTCTGTTCGGCTCTGCCGCCCGCCGCCAAAACTCTAGCCAACTCGCCCCCAGACACAATATCGAAGCCAGAACCAAGTTGGGCTAGGACATTTAGTACCGCCAGATTAGAATTGGCTTTTACCGCATAACACACCAGATGTGGCAGACCAGCAAACGCTTCATCAAATGCACGCCAATGCCGCTCCAATGTCGCTCGAGAGTAGACATACGTGGGCGTACCATATTGAACGGCAATATCACTGACCGGCACCTGTTCGGCACAAAGGCTATCCTGCTGATACTGAAAAAAATCCATCGAAAACCTTTTAAGCTAGCATTGTTGAAATTGCCTTTCCCTCTGGCAAATACAAATCACCACTCTGACCACATGCCGATACCAGTGCAAGCATTCCTGCCAGCAATGCGGCTCGTAACCAGTCCTTCATCTGTTTCATTGTTATCCTCCACTGATGCCAAGCAGGCAGTATACAGGTTCGCTAAGAAACACTATTAAGAGAAATGGCTGGCGGCTTATTGGCGACAAGTCAGGGGGTGACCTAGCCAGACTCTGAACAAATCCTGGAATTTGTATGGTAACTTACATACCATTGGCTGTGCGTAACGATTATCATGTTAAGGAAACAGAATCCGTCATGGCAAATACCTTAACACCCGTCAGACTGAGCGGCTTAGCAAAACGCTTGGTTACTGTGGGCCTGCTGGATGAGGCAGCCGCGCAAACGACGCAAATTGAGGCCAAGGAAGCACGACAATCCTATGTCACCTATTTGGTGAACCACAAGATACTTGCCAGTGCTGATATTGCTGCCGCCGCTTCAGCAGAATTCGGCACCCCCCTGTTCGATATAAACACCATGAACCTGGAAATGGCGCCCAGCCACCTGTTTCAGGAAAAGTTGATACGACAGCACAATGCACTGCCGCTCTATCAACGCGGCAAACGCCTGTTTATTGCCTTATCTGACCCGACAAACCTTCAGGCATTGGAAGAATTTCAGTTCAACACCGGACTCATTACCTTTCCTGTGCTGGTCGATGAAGCCAAGCTTCACGCGGTCATCGACACAGCACTAGACAACCGCGACCAAGAACTTGATGACTTTGGCGGTGCTGATCTGGAAGATATTGATCTCGGCCCAGATGAGTCGCTCGACACGGAACAAAACCTTAACCAAGCCAATATCGACGACACACCGGTAGTTCGTTTCATCAATGGCATACTCACTCATGCCATCAAGTCTGGGGCATCGGATATTCACTTTGAACCCTACGAAAAGAAATATCGCGTGCGCGTGCGTATCGATGGCATTTTGCATGAAACCAAAACCGCACCAGTCCCATTGGGTGGGCGTATTGCAGCACGTTTGAAAGTGTTATCCCGCATGAACATTGCCGAACGACGAGTGCCTCAGGACGGGCGGATGCGACTCAAATTATCCAAATCCAAAGTCATTGATTTTCGTGTCAACACCTGTCCAACTTTGCACGGCGAAAAAATTGTACTGAGGATTCTGGATCCAACCAGTGCACAGCTGGGCATTGATGCCCTTGGCTATGAAGATGACCAGAAAAAAATCTTTATGGAGACCATGCACAAACCCTATGGCATGGTACTGGTCACCGGCCCCACCGGCAGTGGTAAAACGGTATCGCTATACACGGCACTGAACATTCTTAATACGGATGATCGTAATATTTCCACCGCAGAGGATCCCGCGGAGATCACACTAGCAGGCATCAATCAGGTCAATGTTAATCCCGCCATCGGGCTGACCTTTTCTGAAGCGCTCCGCGCTTTCCTGCGTCAGGATCCAGACATCATCATGGTGGGTGAGATTCGCGATCTTGAAACCGCCGAAATTGCCATTAAAGCCGCGCAAACAGGGCATATGGTATTTTCAACCCTGCACACCAACGATGCCCCGCAAACACTGACGCGACTGGCGAATATGGGTGTACCGCCATTTAATATCGCCTCAGCGGTCACACTGATCATCGCTCAAAGGCTTGCCAGACGACTTTGCCCTCATTGCAAGACCGCAGAAACACTGCTGGCGGAAGCATTGTTGACAGAGGGTTTCAATGAAGAACAAATCAGTAGTGGATTTAAGGTGTACCGTGCCGTTGGCTGTGAGCACTGTACCGATGGCTATAAAGGCCGAGTCGGTATTTATCAGGTGATGCCGGTCTCTGACGCCATGGGTCGTATCATCATGGAAGGTGGCAATTCCATTCAGCTTGCTGACCAGGCGAAAAAAGAGGGTATTGCTGACTTGCGAGCCTCTGGCCTGAAAAAAGTCATGGCTGGCTTAACCAGTTTGGAAGAGATCAACCGGGTAATCAAGGAGTAGATAGTGGCCCAGGCGCGCACAAAAAAGGCAGCAAAAGCAAAACTTCCGTCCGTGTATCTTTGGCAAGGCACTAACCGCCAAGGCCGAAAACTAAAGGGCGAGATGTTCGATGAAAATCTAAACTCGGTACGCAATGAGCTGCGCCGGCAATTCATCACACCAATCAAGGTTCGTAAAAAACCCAAAGATTTGTTTGCGCCACGCAAGCCCTCCATCAAGCCTTCAGATATCGCACTTTTCAGTCGGATGTTGGCTACCATGATGTCTTCCGGCGTGCCGCTGATGCAATCCATTGAAATTATCGGTCAAGGGCATGAAAACAAGAGCATGCAGGAAATGCTGCTGGCCATAAAAGCAGATGTTGAATCAGGCACCAGCCTTGCAGAGTCACTGAGCAAATATCCAAGGCACTTCGATGATCTCTATATCAGCCTGATTCAGGCCGGTGAAAACTCCGGTATGCTTGAAACCTTGTTAAATGAAATCGCAACTTACCAAGAAAAAACCGAGTTACTGAAATCAAAAATCAAGAAAGCCCTTGTTTACCCGTCGGCAATTATCGTTGTGGCATTCATCGTCACGGCTATTTTGATGATTTTTGTTGTGCCTCAGTTTGAGGATTTGTTTCAGGGATTTGGCGCTGATTTACCAGCACTAACCAAATTGGTGATTACCACTTCACAAGTGTTTCAGGACACATGGTGGCTGATTTTCGGTGGGTTGATAGGTGCTGTGATGGGGTTTGTGGAAATGAAAAAACGCTCCCGAAAACTACAATATCTCCTGGATCGCACACTTTTAAAACTGCCAGTAATCGGCAATATTTTGCTCAAGGGAGCCATTGCACGCTTCGCTAGGACTTTTGCTGTCATGTTCAAGGCGGGTGTGCCGATGGTTGAGGCCATGACATCAGTCGCCGGTGCTACCGGTAATATCGTGTTTAGTGAAGCAACCCAGGTAATGCGTGATGATGTGTCCACCGGCACGCAGCTCAACAAGTCAATGACCGACACAACACTTTTTCCGAATATTGTCATTCAGATGGTGGCGATTGGTGAGGAAGCAGGCTCGCTGGATGCCATGCTGGCAAAAGTAGCCGATTTTTATGAACAAGAAGTCGATGATGCAGTTGATAATATGACAGCATTGTTGGAACCCCTGATTATGGCTTTCCTGGGTGTAGTCATTGGTACGCTGGTCATTGCCATGTATCTGCCAATCTTCAAGCTGGGTGCGGCTGTCTAAACCATGTTTTTAATTGATGCCCTGACTCACTCACAATTTTTTTTATTGCTAGCAACGGGCTTACTGGGCCTTCTGGTTGGCAGCTTTCTCAACGTGGTCATTCATCGCCTGCCGATTATCATGCAACGAGACTGGCAGTCCCAGTGTGATGAAATGAATGGTCTGAGCAATTCCCAGTCGACCGAAACCTTTAGCCTGAGTCACCCCCGCTCCCGTTGTCCGCATTGCGGGCATGCAATCAGCGCATTGGAAAATATTCCAGTGTTGAGTTTCCTGATGCTGCGAGGTCGATGCAAACAATGCAAATCAAAGATCAGCCTGCGTTACCCCCTGATTGAAGTCCTGACAGCAACACTATCCATAGTGGTTGCCTGGTATTTTGGTTTTACCATTGCCTGCGCGGCTGCGTTATTGATGACCTGGGCGTTGATTGCGTTAACCTTTATAGATGTCGATCATCAACTGTTGCCCGACACTATCACGCTGCCGCTACTCTGGCTGGGCTTGCTCTTTAACCTGTTCGGCACCTTCACTTCTTTACACTCGGCAGTCATCGGTGCCATCGCGGGTTATTTGTCACTGTGGCTGGTATTTCACGGATTTAAATTACTCACCGGCAAAGAAGGAATCGGCTATGGTGATTTCAAACTACTGGCTGCATTGGGGGCATGGCTGGGTTGGCAATTTTTGCCGGCCATTGTGCTGTTGTCCTCATTGGTCGGCGCCGTAGTCGGCATTTGCCTGATGCTACTGAAAAAGGAACAACAGGAAGAAGCGATTCCGTTTGGTCCTTATCTTGCCGCCGCTGGCTGGCTGGCGTTGCTCTGGGGTGAAGCGCTCAATCAATGGTATCTCTCGTTGGCAGGGCTTGCCTGATATGACCTTCAAGGTCGGTCTGACCGGCGGTGTTGCCAGCGGTAAATCAACGGTCTCCGCATTATTTTCGGCGCATGGGGTAGCGGTGATTGACGCTGATGAAATTTCCCATGAACTGGTCGAACCGGGTATGCCCTGTTACCGAGAAATCGTCAGTTATTTTGGCCGTGCGACACTGATGCCTGACAACACCTTAAACCGTGCCTGGCTGCGTGAGAAGGTATTCACTGATTCGCGACATCGGCAGCAGCTTGAACAGATTCTTCATCCCGCTATCAAGCAACAACTGCGAATTCGAGCTGATAATTGCCATTCAGCCTACTGTATCCTGTCGGTGCCTCTCTTGATCGAAACCGGTTTGCAGACAACGGTTGACAGAGTGCTGGTAATTGATTGCGCAGAGACCATACAGATGCAACGCTTGCTGCAACGACCGGGAATTGATCTCAAGATGGCTGAGGCGATTATCGCTACACAGATCACAAGAGAACAACGCCTGAATTTTGCCGATGACGTTATTCACAATGATGATACTGGTGAAGCACTGGTCTTGGCGGTTGAACATTTGCATATCAACTATCTGAATCTAGCCGAGCAAAGCCTCTAAGTTGCCACACTGATGAATGTCAGAGACAATAGCGACATTGGCGTCTTTCAAGATTATTGATCTGTGTCTGAATTCATTGTTTACGAACAGCCCCTAAACGAACGAATCCGCACCTTTCTGCGTCTAGAGTTTCTGTTCGCCAGAAGTGCTCATGCACTCAGTGGCACATCTCAAATGCATCATCGTGAGGCTATTGATGCCATGCTTTCGATAGTCACTGTCTTTGAACGCGGTGATATCAAGGCAGAAATCATCAAGGAAATTGAACGGTTGATCACCAATCTTACTGCCCTTGAAAACATTCCCGGCGTTGATAGAACTATGCTGGACGATCTGTTAGCCGAGCTTGATCAGACATTAGATTCCTTGCATCTGAAAAAATCAGCGATTGGTCAGGCGCTGAAAGAAAATGATTTCCTGTACAGTATCCGCCAGCGCTCAAGCATTGCCGGTGGTACCTGTGACTTTGACTTACCGGACTATCATTTCTGGTTACAGCACTCTAGTACGCAGCAACGGCAACAAAAAATTCAACAGTGGCTGGAAAACTTTGTTGCTGCCAGAGCGGCCATTGAAATCACGCTGCGGCTAATTCGCCAGAGTATCTGTTTTTCACCTGCGCGGGCAGAGGCCGGGTTTTTTCAACAGTCGCTGGATGCGAATCAGCCGCATCAGTTAATCCGAGTCAAACTTCCCGAAGACAGTCCGTTTTACCCGGAAATCAGTGGTGGAAAACATCGATTCACTGTTCGTTTCATGCAGTTTGATGTTGATAGTCGTCCGCAGCAAATTACGGACGATGTTAACTTCGAACTCAGCTGCTGTGCGATGTAAGCAACGCCATGCTAAATGTTGTTCAGTGCCCGACCTGTGGCAAAAACGTTACCTGGAACGATGAAGCGACGTGGCGGCCATTCTGTTGTGAACGCTGTAAACTGATTGACTTGGGTGACTGGGCAGCTGAAAAACACCGTATCGCAGGTGAGCCATCATTCGAACCGGAAGATGAACCCAGACACTAAGCCCGTTTTACTGTCTCAATAATAGCCAGATTGGCTGCCGGAAAGTCATAGTCATCAAGCATGTTCAACGCACACCAATGCATGGCTTGACCTTCACGAGCTTGTGCTTGCCCGAGATACTCGGACACTCGCCAAACATCCAGTAAAACTTGTCTATCACCATAATCAAAGGGCACTTTAAGTAGAGGCTCTGCCGAGATCACGGATAAACCAACCTCTTCCAAAATCTCTCGTTTCAAAGCATCTAACACCTGTTCACCGGGCTCACATTTTCCCCCGGGAAATTCCCATAAATTTCCTTGATGTTGATGTTGATGGCGACGGGTTATCAGCACTTGCTGCAAGTCGTTAACAATGACGGCCACTGCGACGTGGATCATGACTCAGCAGACTGTAATGTGTAATGAGTGCCGCAATACGGGCAGATTATTTCGCCATGACTTTCAATATCCAGATACACCCTTGGGTGGGCATTCCAGACGGACATCGAGGGTAGAGGACAACTCAGAGGTAGGTCCTGCTTGGTGATTTGATAACTGCGTTGTGTGCAGGCTTGAGTAGACTCAGTCATTGACCTGCTCTCCTCAGATTGGCAAATCCAGCATGCGATCTAGCGCCAGCTTGGCTTCAGCAGCCGTCAGAGCATCGACGGAGATCTGATTGACGACATGACCTTCGAGCAGGTTTTCCAATACCCAGAGCAAATGCTGAGGGTCAACGCGGAACATAGTCGAACACATGCACACGGTCGGCGACATGAAATGAACCGATTTACCTTCATGCTGAAATTGTTCATGCAAGCGGTTTACCAGATTGAGTTCCGTGCCTACCAGCCAGCGTGTATTTGACTTACTGTCAGCGATAGTCTTGACGATGAACTCAGTTGAGCCCACAAAGTCAGACTTCTGGCACACTTCGAAGCTGCACTCCGGATGGGAGATCACACGGGTGTCAGGATACTTAGCCAGGAAATTGTCAATTTGCTGCGGCTGAAACATCTGGTGTACCGAGCAAAACCCTTTCCAAAGAATCATTTTTGCTGCTTTGAGTTGCTCAGGGGTCAGCCCGCCAAGTGGTTTGTCAAAATCCCATACCACCATCTCCTCAAGTGGAATGCCCATTTTGTAGCTAGTATTTCGTCCCAGATGCTGATCTGGGAAAAACAGGATTTTTTCTCTGCGATCGAAAGCCCACTCCAACACATGTGGCGCATTGGTTGACGTGCAAACAATGCCACCATGCTTACCGCAAAATGACTTCAAATCGGCTGCGGAGTTAATGTAGGTGATCGGTGTGATCAATTCATCAGGATTCAACACCTCAGTCATTTCCTGCCATGCCCTATCAACATTGACCCGATTTGCCATATCCGCCATTGAACAACCGGCCGCCATATCCGGCAAAATCGCAATCTGATCGGGACGAGATAGAATATCTGCCACCTCGGCCATGAAATGAACACCACAAAAAACAATGTATTTTGCATCTGATGATGCCGCATTCCGAGACAACTTCAGTGAGTCACCCGAATAGTCAGCATGCTTGAAGACTTCATTTCGTTGGTAGTGATGTCCCAGAATGACAAGATCATCGCCCAGTTTTTCCTTGGCAGCTGCAATACGCGCATCACAGGTGTGATCATCGATTGAAAAATACTGTTCAAATGGTATGGCTTTTTCGAGTGCATGTGTGGCCATGAGCTCCTCCCCTGAGTTTAGGCGTCTGTGCCCGGCAATTTTCGTAAACGAATATTCAGCTCTTTCAGTTGTTCCTCACTGACAGCACCCGGAGCATCTGTCAGCAAGCAAGCCGCCGACTGGGTTTTTGGAAATGCCATGACGTCACGAATAGAGGCCGAGCCAGTCATCAACATCGCCAAACGATCCAGGCCGAATGCCAGACCGCCATGAGGAGGGCAACCATACTTCAGCGCCTGCAACAAAAAGCCGAATTTTTCTGTTGCTTCTTCATCACTAATACCCAGCATTCTGAAGACCTTTTGTTGGAGTTCGGTTTTGTGGATACGCATTGAACCACCACCTAATTCTGTGCCGTTGAGCACCATGTCATAGGCGCGTGATAGACAGCGGCCCGGATCTGTCTCAAGCAACGACTCATCTTCAACACGCGGTGCGGTGAAGGGATGATGCAGTGCATACCAGCGCTGAGTTTTGTCATCCCACTCAAACATTGGGAACTCAACCACCCATAAAGGTTTCCAGCCATGTTCGACCATGTTGAGGTCATGGCCCAGTTTGACTCGCAATGCGCCGAGCGCCTCATTGACAATGGTGGCTTTGTCCGCACCAAAGAACACCAGATCACCGGCCTGAGCGCCTGTTCTTTGTAAAATAGCTTCGACCACCTCGTCTGGTAGGAATTTCAAAATGGGTGATTGCAAACCCTCTCGGCCTGCGCTGATGTCGTTAATTTTGATGTAGGCCAATCCCTTAGCACCATAAATGCCAACATACTTGGTGTAATCATCAATCTCTTTACGGCTCAGCTCATTACCACCTGGTACTCTCAAAGCCGCGACCCGGCCATGCGCATCACTGGCAGGACCTGAAAACACCTTGAAATCCACCGCTTTCATCAGATCGCCAACTTCTACCAACTCAAGCGGGATTCGCAAGTCCGGCTTGTCACTGCCAAAACGCTCCATGGCTTCTGCATAAGGCATTCGTGGGAAAGGTTTGGGTAAAGGTTGTTCCAGTACATTGGCGAATAGATCCCGGATCATTTCTTCCATCAGATCCATCAGCGCTTCTTCCTCGACAAACGAGGTTTCAATATCGAGCTGGGTGAATTCTGGCTGGCGATCAGCACGCAAATCTTCATCGCGGAAGCATCGAACCACTTGGTAGTAACGATCCATGCCAGACACCATCAACAGTTGCTTGAACAGTTGCGGTGATTGCGGCAGCGCAAAAAACTCGCCTTGATGCGTTCGGCTTGGCACCAGATAATCACGAGCACCCTCGGGGGTCGCCTTGGTCAGAATGGGTGTTTCAATATCCAGAAACCCTTTAGCGTCCAGGTATTGCCTTAACTGACGAGTGATCATTGAACGGAAACGCAGTTTTTGCAGCATTTCCGGTCTTCGCAGATCGATATAACGATGGCGCAGGCGAATATCCTCGTTGACTTCTGCCTGCTCGTTCAGAGGGAATGGTGGAGTTTCAGAACTGTTGAGAATTTCAACGCGGCTGGCAATCAGCTCGATTTTGCCACTGCGCAAGTCGGTATTTTCGCTGCCAGCAGGTCGCAATTTAACTTCGCCTTTGATTTGCAGGACGTATTCGCTGCGGACTTTTTCAGCAACTGCAAAACTTTCAACATCTTCAGGATTGCAAACCACCTGCACCAGCCCTTCACGATCACGCAGATCGATGAATATGACACCGCCGTGGTCGCGCCGGCGATGCATCCAGCCTGCCACTGTTACAGTTTGCCCTACTAAAGATTCGTTCACATCGCCGCAATAATGGCTACGCATAAAATTTCCAACGTTATCTGATTAGAATAAATTAACAGCCAGTTGCTTTTACTGGCGCTCCTTATCCGGTTGCTCTGGAGCACCGGCATGTGCTTGTTTTAGTCTGTAGAGCGTATTGTCTGGCACGACTACCCCCATCGAGATAATCATTTTCAATCCATCTTCGACACTCATGTCCAGATAGATGACTTCATGTTCCGGCACCATCAACACAAATCCCGATGTCGGGTTTGGTGTCGTCGGTACAAACACGCTGACCACATCGGCTGCGGTTTTATCCTGCACCTCACCGAGGTCTGATGACGTCATAAACCCGAAACTCCAAACGCCCTTGCGAGGGTATTCAACCAATAATACCCGGCGAAAGGATTTGGCATCGGCTGCCAAAACGGCCTCCATGACTTGTTTGACGCCGGTGTATATGCTGCGTACCAGCGGAATTCTTGCCAGTACTGACTCCCATGCATGGAATAGTCTTCGACCCAACAGGTTGGCCATAAACATGCCCGTGGCCAATACCAGTACAATAGCAATCAGCACTCCCAGCCCGGGAATGTTAAAGCCGAAAAGGTTACTGGGCTGGTAGGCATCAGGCAAGACCAACACCAGTTTATCCAGAAAACCAACAACGGCTCTGACCACTAGGAATGTGATTCCCAACGGCATCCACACCAGCAAGCCGGCTATAAGGTATTTACGCATCTAGTAATCAGTGGCAGGCAGAGCCTGTCTCACCGGATGCGACAGCGCTGCTCGATGGTGAATCTGTCGCAACTTCAGCCAGATTTTTCTTGCTGCCGGATTTAAAATCTGTCTCGTACCAACCTTGACCTTTCAATCTGAATCCTGCTGCGGACACCAGCTTTCTTAGCTGTGGAGCCTCACAGGCAGGGCAATGTTTCAGTGGTTCATCACTGATTTTCTGTAAAGCTTCAAAACCGTGTCCACACGCATCACAGCGATACTCATAAAAAGGCATCTTTCAATCCCTCTGAACGTTTGATTCACACAAGGAATCGGTAATATGCGGCAACGTTGCTGCATTTCAAGTGATTTAACTCACAAAGTATACCTAATTTGTATGTCAGCGACCTTTCATTTCCCGCTATAGGCTAAACTGGACGGTTATGAAAACTCATCGAGACTGGAAGGCTATTCGCAGCCTGCTTCCATTTATCTGGCAATTTCGGGGCCGGGTATTGTTTGCGCTGGCCCTGCTATCACTGGCAAAACTGGCCAATGTTGGCGTACCTGTTGTACTCAAGGGTGCAGTGGATGCGCTCGACCCTCGACAGCAGGAAATTATCTATCTTCCGGTTATCCTGTTGTTGGCATACGGCGCGCTGCGATTAGCCAGTAGTGTGTTGAGCGAACTGCGCGATGCATTATTTGCCAAGGTTATTTTTCGTTCAGTAAGACAAATTGCAGGCAAAATATTTCAGCATCTGCACAACCTGTCATTGAAATTTCACCTGCAACGGCAGACAGGTGGCATTTCCAGAGACATTGAGCGCGGTAGCCGAGGCAT
Source organism: Methylophaga sp. (assembly GCA_007117275.1). Classification (GTDB taxonomy): domain Bacteria; phylum Pseudomonadota; class Gammaproteobacteria; order Nitrosococcales; family Methylophagaceae; genus Methylophaga. The sequence goes on along the minus strand of SKGV01000096.1, from coordinate 824 downwards.
AACATTTTTGCTCAATTTCATGATCTTTAACATTCTGCCCACTATCGTTGAAATCGCCCTGGTCACGGTCATTCTGCTGATTTATTACGACAGTATTTTTGCCATCATCACCACCGGCACGATTGCGCTGTTTGTTATTTACACGCTGGCGATTACCGAGTGGCGCATGCGATTCCGGCGAGCAATGAATGAAATGGACTCGCAAGCCAATAATCAGGCGATAGACAGCCTGCTGAACTACGAAACCGTCAAATATTTCAATAACGAAGCGTATGAAGCAGCTCGCTATGATCAAAAGCTGGCTCACTGGGAACACTCTGCAGTTAGAAATCAGATGTCACTTTCGGTGATGAATATTGGGCAGGGCGTGATCATCGCTATTGGACTGACATTGCTTATGCTACTGGCAGCGCAGGGGGTGATTGATGGCGAATTGACTCTGGGCGATCTGGTGCTCGTTAATGCCTATCTGCTGCAGCTCTATATACCCTTGGGTTTTTTAGGCTTTGTCTATCGTGAAATTCGACACTCACTAACCGACATGGAAAGGATGTTCAGTCTTCTTGAACAGCCGCAAGATGTCAAAGACTTACCCGATGCAGCTGAGCTGCAACTCAAAGGCGGCCATGTTCGCTTTGATAGCGTCAACTTCGGTTATGACAGCGATCGCAAGATACTCAAAAACATAAGCTTTGAGGTCACCTCAGGGCAAAAGCTGGCCATTGTTGGTGCGAGCGGCTCGGGTAAAACCACATTATTCAGATTGTTGTTTCGCTTCTATATCCCAACGTCCGGCCAGATCTACATAGATGGTCAGGACCTGG
>SKGV01000156.1 GCA_007117275.1 Methylophaga sp. | reverse complement strand
GGTAATTGTACTGCCTTTATTTTTCTGGTCAAGGAAAATGTTGTCAGGCCAGTTCCAGATCGATTTTCTTTTCGTCCAAATCAACCCGGGCTACTTTGACTTTGACAGTGTCTCCTAAGCGATAGACTTTACGCGTTCGTTCGCCTGTCAAACGATGACCACTGGCATCAAACTGGTAGTAATCATTTTTCAGGGACGTGACATGCACCAAGCCTTCAATATAGATGTCACTCAGTTCAACAAACAGTCCAAAGCCGGTCACGCCACTAATGACACCATCATGTGTTTCACCAACGCGATCACGCATGAATTCACATTTCAGCCAGTCGCTAACATCACGAGTGGCTTCATCTGCACGTCGACTGGTCATTGAGCAATGTTCGCCCAGCTGAGCCATATTCTCTTCGGAGTAAGGCCACTGGGACTTTTTCTGTTTACTCAAAATATGGTTGATTGCTCGATGAACCAGTAAATCTGGGTAGCGACGAATTGGTGAGGTGAAATGGGCGTAGGCGTCGAGTGCCAAGCCGAAATGGCCAATATTGTCGGGGCTATATACGGCCTGCTTCATACTGCGCAGCATAACTGTTTGTAGCAGATGACTGTCAGGTCGTTTACTAGCTGTTTTCAGTAAAGATGCGTAATGACCAGGCTCTGGCTCGTCACCACCCGCCATAAACAAGCCTAACTCGCCGAGGAACTCACGCAAAGCCCCCAGTTTTTCCATAGATGGTAGCTCGTGAACACGATACAGTGCGGGCAGCTCATGTTTGAGAAGAAATCTAGCAGCCGCCACGTTGGCAGCCACCATAAACTCCTCGATAAGGCGGTGAGCATCATTGCGCTCGCGCGGGTGGATGGCTGCAATTTTGCGATTTTGGTCAAACTCAAATTGCGTTTCGGTCATTTCAAAATCAATCGCGCCTCGAGCCTCACGGGCTTTGAGCATGGTTTTGAATAACTGATACATGGTGTCGAGGCCGGGCAGAACAGCGGCATATTGCTGTCTTAATTCTGCATTTTTATCTACCAGCATGGCGGCGACTTTGTTGTAAGTCAGTCGCGCTTTCGAGTTCATCACTGCACGGTGGAACTGATAAGACTCAATCTCGCCGTCGGTATTAATGACCATTTCACAGACCATGCACAGGCGATCAACTTCAGGGTTGAGTGAACACAGGCCGTTGGACAGCGCCTCTGGCAGCATTGGAATTACCTGGCTTGGGAAGTAGACTGACGTGCCGCGTTTTTCGGCTTCCCTATCGAGTGGGCTCTGCGGTGTCACGTAGTAAGAGACATCTGCAATCGCTACCCAAAGTCGGTAGGCGCCAGATTCAAGTTGCTCGGCATGCACTGCATCATCAAAGTCCCGCGCGTCTTCACCGTCGATCGTGACCAGCGGTAACTGTCTGAGATCCAGCCGACTTTCGATTGCAGCGCGAGGAATACTGTTACCAAAGGCTTCTGCTTGACTGATTGATGCCGGATCAAATTCATGTGGCAGCTCAAAACTACGTAAGGCAATATCGATTTCCATGCCCGGTGCCATGTGGTCACCCAGCACGTTAATGATTTTGCCAAGTGGTGAGCGGTGTTTGTTCGGATGTTCTGTAATAGCTGCTTCAACAATCTGGCCGTTGGATGCATCAAGTAAATCAGCCGGTGGTATCAAAATATCCTGACTGATACGACGGTTGTGCGGTATGACATAGAACACGCCTGCATCGGAAATGAGTCTGCCAACGATCTTTTCATTCGCACGCTGAACCACTTCGACAATCGCGCCTTCCATTCGACCTCTGCGGTCGGTGCCGGTAATTCTTGCCAGCGCCATATCACCATGCAGAACCAGACGCATTTCGCGTTCGCTGAGGAATAAATCTTCGCCGGGCTCGTCGGGGATTAAAAAGCCATAGCCCTCTGGATGCCCCATCACTCGCCCGCGTATCATATTCATTTTGGTGACAATGCCATAGGCATTTTTGCGGTTGCGAAGTATTTGCCCGTCGCGCTCCATCGCGCGTAAGCGGCGTCGCAATGCTTCGGTTTGTTCTTCACCCTTAATGTTGAGAAGGCGAGCAAGGCTACGCTGGCTGAGTGGAATGCCGTTTTGTTTCAGAACGTCGAGAATATACTCGCGGCTAGGAATCGGGTTGTCATATTTTTCGGCTTCGCGTTGCCCAAAGGGATCTTTTTTGTCTTTCTTGGTCATTGACAGTTGTTTTCTCAATCTGTATTGTGCGCATCTTCAATTGCCCAGGTGGCGGAATTGGTAGACGCGCTAGCTTCAGGTGCTAGTGTACTTATGTACGTGGGAGTTCGAGTCTCCCCCTGGGCACCAACAATCGCTTTCGAAACACCGAAAGCACATAAAAGCTGCAAACACTCATGTGTCGGCGGCTTTTTTTTTGCCTCGTCTGGCACAAAGCCAAAGATACTTTTGTTGGAAAATATCAGGACAGGCATCAGTGATGCCTGGTGGAAGGTGCCGGGATGACTTGTTTGTGTCACTCCCGTTCGAGCGCGTGATGTTGACAGCTGCAACATGAACATAATCATACACCTATCTTTTGCAAATGTCCGTTGCTTTTTTGTCGATGCTGACGCTGTGTTACAAACAGGCTCGACAGCTACTGGCTGTGGTGTGCTATCCACTAAAACCAAACACAAGCGATGCTGGGTGAGAGGCTCAGTTAACCTGCGTTTGATGCTCACATTGGGCCGAGTGCAGTGCCGATTCGTCAATCGGACTTTTCTCTAAAGTGGTGAACAACAGACGCACCAGCAGGCGCAGTGATTTGTCAAATTGCACGAGGTCACTATCACTAGCCGATGTGATTGCTGAGGCTGATGAGGCATTGTATGATACGACTATGCTTAATGCGGTCAGTTATGAGCTTTTGAGCAACTGAATCTCTGCGGGCAAACTTAAAACTGCGTCTGATGGCCTGTCATCTCCTGGAGTTGAGTTAAATGACAACCCGGCAATTCACCACTATCGATCTCATTATTATCGAGGCCAACAAGGCGCTCACGACTATTTGGGGTGTGCCTGAGTCCACATCAAGACCCATTCCAGGCGCAGAATTAGCTGAACATGATCTGAGCGTTGCTGAGCGGCGTCACTCAGCCGCTTTGATGCGGATCAACGATGCAGGTGAAGTGTCTGCACAGGCCTTGTACCAGGGGCAGGCATTGACGGCCAAGTTACCCGATGTTCGACAAGCAATGGAACAGGCCGCATTAGAAGAAAATGATCATCTCATCTGGTGTCAATCAAGAATTGAGGCATTAGGTGGCCGTCGAAGTCTATTGAATCCGGTCTGGTATGCAGGATCGTTTGCATTGGGAGCGTTGGCCGGAAAATTCGGTGATCGCTGGAGTCTTGGTTTTGTCGCCGAGACAGAAAAGCAGGTCATTGAACATCTGGATGAGCACCTTGCCTCTATGAGTGAGCAGGATCTAAAAAGCAGGGCGGTGCTTGAGAAAATGAAGCAAGATGAGGCGCATCACGGCAGTCAGGCAATCGCGGCTGGCGGCGCTCCATTGCCGGCACCCGTCAAAACGCTGATGGGCCTGATGTCAAAGGTCATGACCCGCACAAGCCATTGGCTGTAATCGTTTTATTGTTTAGTGTTCTTCAGCGCCAGATCAGCCGTGTTAGCAAGCTGCGGTTTCTTGTGGCT
>SKGV01000035.1 GCA_007117275.1 Methylophaga sp. | reverse complement strand
GCCGCTGCGGTACGTTTTTGGCAACACATGGGACTAAAGCGGGTCATTCTCTCGCGTGAACTATCCCTCAATGAAATTGAGCAAATCCGCCAAGAATGCCCCGATATGGAGTTGGAGGTTTTTGTTCATGGCGCTATGTGTATCGCCTACTCAGGGCGCTGCTTGTTGTCGGGATTTTTTAATCATCGCGATGCCAATCAGGGTACCTGCACTAATGCCTGTCGTTGGCAGTACCAGCTGCAGCCGGCCTGCAGTGATGCCACTGGTGATCTGGTTCCCATGCGCGCTGAGCGCCATCCGCAGGCCAATCAACCTTTTTTACTCGAAGAAAGCGAGCGTCCGGGTCAGTGGATGCCCATGGAAGAGGACGAACATGGCACCTACATTCTCAATGCCACGGATCTACGGGCCATTGAGCACGTGCATCGCTTGACGGCCATAGGCGTGGATTCGGTGAAAATTGAGGGCCGCACGAAATCCCCGTACTACGTTTCTCGTGCGGCACGTGCCTATCGAGTGGCGCTCAACGATGCCGCAGCTGGACGGCCGTTCAATCCCGAACTGTTGACTGATCTCGAGGGTCTAGCCAATCGCGGCTATACCGATGGTTTTCTGGTGCGCAACCGTGACCGCACGGAGACTTATGAACGCGGGCACTCCGAGTCTGATTACCGTCTACTGGTGGGCGCTATTCGGCAATACAACTCGGATACGGGTGAGGCCGATATCGAGGTCAAGAACCGCTTTTCAGTAGAAGATACATTGGAAGTGATGACACCCTCGGGTAACCTCAAGCTCCAAGGTTTTGTCATGAATAACTTCGATGGTGAATCCGTCTCAGTGGCTCCCGGTTCCGGTCACTGGGTGCGGCTGGCCCTGCCAGCGGGAGATTACCGCCATGCTTTTGTGCTGCGGTGCTTGGATAAAGAGTCAGCCCTTTAATCAGTCAAGCCTCTCTAAAACCTCGAGCACACGGTCGGCCGCGCTTTCCACAACTTGTCGGGGTTGATCAACACCCAGCCAACTGACGGTGCCATTATCCACGATCATGGCATAGCGGCGTGAGCGGGTTCCCATGCAACTGCCGCTGGCATCCAGATCCAGACCCATGCCACGCGTGAATTCGGCGTTACCGTCAGAAACCATAATGATGCCATCGCCGGTCTCATGAATGTCCGCCCAGGCCTGCAATACAAAAATGTCATTGACCGCAATGCACAGGATTCTTTCGGCACCTGCCGCCCGCAAATCTCGTTCGCGATCGATGAAGGAGGGCAAGTGAATGCCGGAGCAAGAGGGTGTAAAAGCGCCGGGAACAGCAAAAGCCACAACGCGAAACCCCGCAAACAGTTCATCTGTGGTCACAGACTGATCTCCCGAAGCTGTCATAATGCGCAGACTGACGTCGGGCAAGCTATCGCCGATTTGGATGCTCATGGACACTCCTGAAGATTCGATGACCTTAGAGTGTAACTTAAGCTAGAGTGATTGGGACTTTAACGGGATAATTGATTGACGCAATGAGAGCGGTTGATACATTTATATACTGGGTGCAGAAGGGCAATCTGCGCGTCCTGAATCCATGGAAGGCGCGCTTTTTTGCTTCATTGCGTGCTTTTAAAGACATTATCCAAGATGCCAGCAGCGGACCGCTGAGCTTGCACGCGATGAGTCTTGTCTATACCAGCATGTTGGCCTTTGTGCCGCTGCTGGCATTATCTTTTTCCGTGCTTCATGCCTTCGGCGTGCACAACGCCGTAGAACCGTTTTTGTTGAATCTACTCGAGCCTTTGGGAGAGCAGGGTGAAGAGATCACTCAACAAATTGTTTTATTCGTCGATAACATCAATGTTGGTGTTCTCGGCTTTGTTGGCTTGATATTCCTGTTGTTCACCACCATTGGCCTGATCCAAAAGGTGGAGAATGCCTTTAATTACATCTGGCAAATAAAAACGCCGCGCAGTTTTGTGCAGAAGTTTTCCAGTTACCTTAGTGTGATTCTAGTCGGCCCTGTTCTGGTGTTTTCAGCTCTGGGGATTACCGCTTCCCTGATGGCCTCAGATATCGCCCAACAGGCTTTGGATCATCAGGTGGCTGAGCAATCCATGGCGCTTGTTTCATTTTTACTGCCCTATGCGCTTTTTGCCGGCGCATTGAGTTTCTTTTACATCTTCATTCCCAATACCCGAGTACGCTTCTTACCGGCCTTAGCGGGCGGATTGATCGCCGCAGCACTTTGGAAGCTCACGGGGATGGCTTTTTCTGGAATGATGTCGGGTTCGACCCGCTATGACGCCATTTACTCCAGTTTTGCCATCATGATCTTGTTATTGATCTGGATTTATTTGAACTGGCTAATCTTATTGCTGGGGTCTAAGGTGACCTTTTTTCTGCAAAAACCGATTTATTTGTTTGCCGGTAGCGAGGAATCAGGAACGCCTAGCAGCTGCCAACAGGAGCAACTGGCGTTGCAGCTCATGCAGGCCATTGGCAAGCAGTTTTCTGAAGGTCAGCAGCCCCTGACGGCAGAACAGTTGGCTCACCGGCTGCAGCAGCCAGATGTGTGGGTGAGTGAAGTGCTCAAAGCACTGCAATCAGCGGATATCTTACTTGGCCTAAATCAGGACCCGGAAGCCTATATCCCAGCACGCGATATTGACAGTATCAGCCTTAAGTCGGTGGTGGATGCGGTCCGCGGTAAAGCGGTGGAATCGGGGACCGCCACAGTAGTTCCTGTGCAGGAAACTCTGAAAGAAATCGATATGGCTTTGCAGGAGAGTTTGGGCCGCTGCTCGCTGAAAAATTGGGTGCAAAATGAGGCGCCCAAAACCCCTGACGACTCGTTGCGTAACTAGGGATGCAGCAGTTCTAAAGATCGCTTCTCGATATTAAAGATGGCGCTTAATCGTGTCAGACGTCGGGTAAGCTCTGGCTCTGCATGCGCGATGATGTTTTCGGCGCGATCAGCAGAAAGCCGCGAGCGAAACTCTGCTGTGGCCTTTTCCACCAATCCATCGTTATACAGGCAGCAACTGAGTAACAGGGCGCCATCATCAGGAATGCGTCCCTTTTGCATATTGCGCGCAACCACTCGGGCTGCCGTAGAAACCGGTTTGCCCATGTCGGGGCTGTATGGCCCAATGACCATAGCCACATTCGGGGTGCGAATAAACTCAAAACCGTTACCGACACAAATAGCCCACTCACAATGTTCCAAGGCGATGCCTCGCTCAGTAGCGCGCAGTTCGGCTGCATGATTCGCATTGCCCTCTAGGAGCGGTAGAAAATCTTGGGCCAGGTTTTCCGGTAGGTGGGGGTGCAGTTCGTGCAGCCCAAGGCTAATGCCATCGGCATCGAGCTCCGGGTCAGACAGAGCGAGACTTCGACCATCAGCGCCATGGATGATCAAGGCCTCTGTGTCTGTATCAAAGCCACAGACCAGCGGATAGACAGGAAAAGCATGGCTGACATAGGTTTGGCGGATGTGTTCGGCCACCTGAAAACAGTCTTGGCGAGCCAATTCGGTGTCGCAACCGTAGGCGGCGCAACCGAGGTGTGTATGGCTACCCGAAAAATGATAAGTCACCATGATCAAGCTGCCCTGACCCAAAGCTGCGGCAGCACTGATGTGGCTGTCCACATGACTGGCAAAATCCATTCGCCTCATGGTTAGTTGCGGGCCGATATTGCGTAAAAACTTCATCAAACCGGGTGGGCTTTGCATCGCGT
>SKGV01000135.1 GCA_007117275.1 Methylophaga sp. | reverse complement strand
TCAGCAATGCCGATGCTGTAGATAGTAACGGCCCGATGGGGGCGGTAGTGGCACTTCGTGATCGCTTTAATCAAGCCAGCCGCCGAAAATCGAATGACTTGTTTGATATGGCCGCAGTCTTTAGCCGTGAACTGCGTTCCGATCTGGATCTAGAACTGGGCATTGCTCGCAAACAACGTGCACCCAGCTATCAAGAACGCTATTTATGGGCACCGTTTGAATCCACTGCCGGACTGGCTGATGGCAATACCTACCTTGGCAATGTCAACCTGAAACCCGAAACCGCCTACCAGTTTGAATTAGGGCTGAACTGGCATCCGCGCCAGGTGCAGATCTCACCACGGCTGTTCTACCACCATATCAATAATTTTATTCAAGGCACCCCGACAACTGATAACACCGCCATCACGGCCAATAACATGATGAGTATGTCTGGACGTGATCCGCTGCAATTTAGCAATGTCGATGCCAAACTCTACGGACTGGATACCAACTGGTTTGCAGTGTTAACCGACCACTGGCAACTGGAAGGCACGGTGAGTTATGTGCGTGGTAAACGTCGTGACACTGGCGATAATCTGTATCGCATTGCACCACTGACTGCCCGCACCATGCTCAGTTATGTTGAGCCAAGCTGGCAATTAGGTCTGGAGGTTGAAACCATCGCCGCACAACGCAAAGTGTCCAGCACAAATCTGGAACAAAAAACCAGCGGTTATGCTTTGTTCAATGTGTCTGGACGCTACCAGCCGGTCAAGGATCTGACCGTGACAGCAGGCATCAACAATCTGTTTGATCGGCGTTATCACGATCATCTCGGTGGTTACAACCGGGTGATGGGCAACCCTGATATTGGCGTGATGGATCGTTTACCGGGAATCGGTCGAAATGCTTATGTAAACCTCGGTTACCACTGGTAATCAGACAACACTAGCCAATCTGGCGAGCGCCAGCAGGGTCAAACCTCGACATATCAAAGACTAGCGATCGGTAATTTTCAGTTTGATGCCAATGGCTTTGAGATAACTGCGTTCTTGGCCTAAATCCGCCTCAGTCAACCGATGATTCGCTAACCAGCCATCTGGCAAGCTCAGCCGCAAACCTTTTGTCGTGACCTCGAGGCCAACAAAGGTATCGGCCTGCTCACTGCGACCTCGGTTAAAGACCATTGCCAATCGCAAAATAACCGCCAGCCGCATCGATGTCGTTTGCAGTTCGTCTGGCAGCGCATTGAAGTCATTGATAGGAAATTTACGTCGTTGAGCCCGGACGATGGCGGCCAAGGATTGTTGTTCTTCGCGCGAAAAGCCCGGCATGTCCGAGTGGGCGACCAGATAACCGGCATGTTTGTGAAATTGATCATGCGAAATTGCCAGGCCAATTTCATGCAAACGCGCAGCCCATTGCAAGCGTTGTTTGAACTCTTCGCCAACAATCTGCCAATCAATCGCAATTTGCTGATACAGCTGACCGGCCATCACGTTGACCCGTTCGGCATGCAGCTCATCAACACCATAGCGTTTTGCCAATGCGCTGACAGTGCGCTCGCGCTCATCATCATGTTGAATACGGCCCAGCAGATCGTAAAGCAAGCCCTCACGCAAGGCACCATCTGAGACGATCATTCGGTCGATACGTAAGCGTTCAAACGCTGCTTTGAGCACACATACACCACCCGCCAGTATTCTAGCGCGCTCGTCACTGAGACCTTCCAGCTTGAGCTTGTCCGTGTGACCGGCATTTTTCATCGCCACCAGAATCATATCCAGGGCATGCATGGTGATCACGCCGTCATCGCACCAGCCGTTGGCTTTGGCAATATTGGCAACACAACGAATAGTGCCTGATGCCCCTATTGCCTCCTGCCAGCCTAATTGCAGATATGGCCGTTGAATTGAGCGTAAAAAAACAGCGGCACTGAGTAATGCCTTTTGGCAGGCGTCATCGGTCAACAGATCATCAGGAAAGAATTTTTGGCTAAAGCTGACACAGCCCATTTCTAGGCTCTCGCGGCGCAGACCTTTTAAGCCCTCGCCGATGATAAATTCAGTGCTACCACCACCGATATCCATGACCAATCGCCGTGAATCGTCAAACGCCAGAGATTTAGCAACACCGAGATAAATCAGTCGGGCCTCTTCTTCACCAGTGACGATGTCGATAGGATGACCGAGCGCCAACCGTGCCCTGCGCAAAAAATCCCGACTGTTTTCCGCCACGCGCAGGGTGTTGGTGCCCACTACTCGCACCGTGCCGTAAGGCAAGTCGCGAACTCGCTGACCAAAGCGTTCAAGACAGGCAATGGCGCGATCTTGTGCTTCAACCGAGAGTCGGTTTTCCTTATCGAGACCTGCGCGCAACTGCACCATCTCTCTGAGTCTATCGAGAATCTGAAATTGACCATCGCGCAGGCGCGCAATAATCATATGAAAGCTGTTTGAGCCCAGATCAAGGGCGGCAAGAAGATCTTGCTCGAAATATGATTCCTGTTTTTGTTTCATGCCCACGATATCTTGTAAGTCAGAATTTATTCTGCCTGATGCTACACCAGCATGTCATCAAACAATCGCGCGATACGAGCAGCCTGGAATCTATGTGTGTCAATTTGAAGCGATTGTTTTACGCACCAGCAGGCACAAAAAAGCCCGCACAGCAGCACTGTGCGAGCTTTTAATCGAACAACGAAAATTAGTTTTGTTCGCCTTTGATAACCTTTTCCATTTTTTCCACACTGAGGTGGCGAACATCCTTGCCTTCAACCAGATAGATCACATGCTCACAGACATTGTGCGCATGATCACCAATACGTTCCAAAGAACGTGCTGACCACATCATATCCAGAACACGAGTGACAGCGCGTGGATCTTCCATCATGTAAGTGATGAGCTGTCTGAGAATACTTTCATACTCAGCATCAATTTCGCGGTCTTCTCTGGCTGCACTCAGTGCAGTGTCCACATCAAATCGGGCAAACGCATCCAAGGCATCGCGCAGCATACCGCGCACATGATTGCCCAGATTACTCAGCTCACGATAGTTCTTTTTCGGCCGGTCTTTTTCAGTAAGATTCAGCGCCATGCGCGCTATCCGCACCGACTCATCACCGATGCGTTCAAGATCAGTAATGGTTTTTAAGATGCCGGTGACCAGACGCAAGTCACTGGCCGTCGGCTGACGCTTGGCAATGATCTGGATGCACTCTTCATCAATAGCGACTTCCAGTTTGTTGATGTCGTCATCATCTGAAATGACCGCTCTGGCCAGGTCGGCATCGCCGTTGACCAAGGCTTCCATCGCGTTTTGAACTTGCTGTTCTACCATACCGCCCATCGCCAGCACCTTGCTGCGAATATCCTGCAATTCTTTTTCGAACTGCTGTGAAATATGTTGTGATTGATTGCTCGCCATCTTTGTGTCTCCTCAGTGCCGGGCTTAACCGTAACGGCCGGTGATGTAATCTTCAGTCTGTTTATTTGTTGGATTGGTAAACAACTGATCAGTGGCACCAAACTCAATCAACTCACCCATGTACATGAAAGCGGTGTAGTCGGAAACACGCGCTGCCTGTTGCATGTTATGCGTGACGATGACAATGGTGTAATGGTTTTTCAGCTCATTGATAAGCTCTTCGATTTTCAGTGTTGAGATTGGGTCTAGGGCAGAAGCAGGCTCATCCAGGAGAATGACTTCCGGCTCAATGGCAATCGCCCGAGCAATCACCAGACGTTG
>SKGV01000151.1 GCA_007117275.1 Methylophaga sp. | reverse complement strand
TGGTGACCCGTTTGTCTGTCACTTCAAGCGCAGCTGTTTCTGGAAACAATGAAGCAATATGACCATCAGGCCCAAGCCCCAGCAAGACCAAGTCAAACGGTTGCCCTCTCATTATCTGCTCAAGTGTTTCGGCATAATGCCCAGCAACAACCGCCGCATCACCAGATTCTGTTGGAACGCGATGGACGTTTTCCATAGGCACAGGAATGTGATCAATCATGGCAAGCCGAGCCATTTTGAAGTTACTGTCATCATGCTTCGGCGCTACACAGCGCTCATCTCCAAAAAAAAGATGCACTCTAGACCAGTCAACTTGTTCAAAAAAAGGCGACATCGCCAGTTTCTGATAGAGTCCTTTTGGCGTTGTTCCACCTGCTAATGCAACGAAAAAAACACCTCGTTTGGCAATGGCTGCCCGCGCGGCAGCAACAAAGTGTTCAGCGGCTGCGTCGATCAAGCTACTGGCATCGGCCAGGATTTTTTGTTGTGCTTTCATTGATGTTCCCCAGATTAAAATACATGTCTGTTCGGCCTATCAGTCTGACGTTTGTGAGCTACGACTGCTGATGTTGGCCAGCCAAATAGAGCACTCCCAAGCAGGGATTTTCCTTGGCAATCATTCCTATTCGTTATTTTTAAGGTTGGTGCAAGCTGACAAGCGCGCCGACACATGCTGCTATTTTACAGGCGATATAGGAGTTGTGTGGAAATCTGCAGGGGTTATTTTCAGAGAAGCCTATGGCAAAGCCACTGTCTTAGTTCATCGTCCACGACCGATTTAGCTTAACGCAGAAAAAGATCATAGGCACGATTGTCAGTTTCGTCCTGATAGCTGTAGCCAAGCGCATCCAGAAAAAGCTGAAACTCATCGTCAAACGCTGCAGGCACCTGAATACCCACTAAGACTCGGCCGTAGGCAGCACCGTGATTTCGGTAATGAAATAAACTGATATTCCAGCGCTTACCGATACGCGTCAAAAATCTTAGCAAGGCACCCGGCCGCTCTGGAAACTCAAAGCGAAATAGTCGCTCATCCTGGGCACCCTTAGCATGTCCACCCACCATGTACCGGACATGGAGCTTTGCCATTTCATTATCTGTGAAGTCCACCCACTGATAACGCGCATCATCCAGTGAGTCGAACAGGGCCTGTCGTTGTTCGTCGCTGCCATCCAGCTTGACACCGACAAAAACGCGTGCCTCTGTCTCATCGGCATAACGATAATTAAATTCGGTGATGCCCCGGTCACCGAGCACCTTGCAAAATTGCTGGAAACTGCCGGGACGCTCATCAATGGTTGCGGCGAACAGCACCTCGCGTCGCTCACCAATTTCAGCCCGCTCGGCAACGTGTCTTAGCCTGTCGAAATTAATGTTAGCGCCGCTGTCAATCACCACCAGATCTGCACCAACACAGCCATGTTCCTCGATATATTTCTTGACGCCAGCGACCGCCAGTGCCCCAGAGGGTTCGGCGATAGAACGCGTATCATCAAAGATGTCCATGATAGCCGCACAAATTTCATCGGTATCCACCAGAATCACTTCGTCCACGGTTTCTCTGGCAATGCGAAATGGCTCGACGCCGATTTGTCGCACGGCGGTGCCATCAGCAAATAAGCCCACTTGGTCTAGTGTTACGCGTTCTTGAGCATCCAGCGCAGCTTTTAAACTGGCCGCATCTGCAGGTTCAACAGCAATGATTTTAATTTGTGGCCAAAATGCCTTGATATACGCTGCGACTCCAGCCAGTAAACCGCCGCCACCCACCGGTACAAAAATCGCTTCTACGGGTTGCGGATGCTGCCGCATGATTTCCATAGCGATGGTGCCCTGCCCGGCAATGATTTCAGGATCATCGTAAGGATGAATAAAGGTACGCTTTTGCTGTTCGACAATTGTCTGCGCGTGAGCAAAGGCATCGTCATAGCTGTTACCATGAAGCACAATCTCCGCGCCAAGACTGCGCACGGCTTCCACCTTGATCGGCGGTGTTGTCTTGGGCATGACAATCAGCGCTGATAGCCCCATACGATTAGCCGCCAGCGCAACCCCTTGGGCATGATTGCCGGCAGACGCCGCAACCACACCTTGCAGTTTTTCCGACTCACTCAAGTGTGTCATGCGATTGTAGGCACCTCGCAGCTTGAACGAGAATACCGGTTGCAGGTCTTCACGCTTGAGCAAAATGTTATTTTGCAGCCGCTTCGAAAGACGAGGCATGATATCCAGCGGTGTTTCGATGGCGACATCGTAAACCCGGGCTTTGAGAATGCGTTCTACGTAGCCGGTCAACATGGTGTTTAGGTTTTTGTCTTTAGCGGTTAAGGTCAGGCTACATTACCATTGACGCTGAATTATCTCTATAATTGCGTGATTGTATCAGTCACTTTTTTGCGAATTTTAAGGAATCCACGATGAATGCAGATGAAATGAAAAAGCAAGCCGCATGGGCAGCGCTCGAGTACATCACCACTGATGGCGTTGTTGGCGTAGGTACAGGCTCGACCGTTAATCATTTCATCGATGCACTGGCGACAATTAAACATCGCATCGAAGGTGCCGTGTCTAGTTCAAATGCATCGACGCAGCGCCTTAAAGACTATGGCATCGAAGTCTTTGACCTGAATCAGGTCAACGAAGTCGCTGTCTATGTGGACGGCGCAGATGAATCAAATCACGCATTGCAACTAATAAAAGGCGGTGGCGGCGCACTGACCCGTGAAAAAATCATTGCCGCCGTAGCCGACAAGTTTGTCTGTATCGCAGACAGCTCCAAGCGAGTGGATATACTGGGTAAATTCCCGTTGCCTGTGGAAGTCATCCCCATGTCGCGCAGTTATGTTGCCCGCGAAATCGTTAAGCTAGGTGGGCAGCCGGTCTATCGCGAAGGCGTGATTACCGACAACGGTAATGTCATTCTTGATGTCCATGGTCTTGACATCATGGAACCAATCAAGCTGGAAAAAACACTCAATGACATTGTCGGTGTGGTCACCAATGGCCTGTTTGCCATGCGTCCAGCCGATGTTCTGCTGCTAGGCAGTGAAAACGGTACACAAACGGTTTTTGCCAACAAGTAAACCTAACGTCAGGTGTTCTGACCTGACTAACTGAGTCGCGTTTATGTTCAGACCTCTTAGTGTCTATATCGGTGCCCGCTATACGCGGGCGAAACGCCGTAATCATTTCATTTCATTTATCTCACTCACCTCAATGCTGGGCGTGGCCTTGGGTGTTACCGCGCTAATCACGGTATTGTCGGTCATGAATGGCTTTGAAAAAGAATTAAGGCAACGCATTTTGGGCATGACCTCACACGCGATTGTCACTGGCGCAGATTCAACACTCACCGACTGGCAATCACTGCAAGCTCGCATTCAAGACTTCCCTAATCTGATTGACTCGGCACCGTTTGTCGAGGGACAAGCGATGCTTAGCCAGGGTAGCCGGGTTCGCGGCACCCTGCTGCGTGGGGTTGACCCCGCGCTGGAGCCGCGCGTTTCAACCATTGGCGAAAAAATGATTCAGGGACATCTGGATAATCTGCAGCCAGGTAGTTACGGCATTATTCTCGGCAAAGATTTAGCCATCGCCATGGGGGTTGTCATGGGTGACAAAATCACCCTGATTACACCTCATGTCTCTCCGACGCCTGCAGGTGTCATTCCGAGGCTGAAGCGTCTGGATGTAGTTGGCGTGTTTGAAATCGGCATGTATGAGTACGACAGCAGCATGGCAATCATGAACATCGAGGATGCGGCTGTATTGTTTCGTATTCCAGGCAAAGTCAGTGGCTTAAGACTCGAGTTAAGTGACGTCTATGCTGCACCACGATTGACGCGGGAGTTGATGCAAACACTGCCGCCTGAGTACCGTGCCGCTGACTGGACGTTTCAGCATGCCAACTTTTTCCGCGCGCTCAAAACCGAAAAAACCGTCATGTTTGTCATTCTGATGCTGATTGTTGCAGTGGCGGCTTTCAACATTGTGTCTACCCTGGTGATGATGGTCACCGACAAACAATCCGATATTGCGATTCTGAGAACGCTGGGCATGCCACCCAGTGGCATCATGCAAATTTTTATTATTCAGGGAATTGTGATCGGGCTTATCGGCACGATACTTGGGGTGATTGGTGGTGTTGCACTTGCGCTGAATATCGAACACTTGATTGCCAGTATTGAACAAATGCTCGGTTATCAATTCCTGCCCGCAGATGTGTATTACATTAGTACACTGCCCTCTGATTTACGTTGGGATGATGTCACCACAGTCGCCATATCTGCATTTATCCTTTCTGTTATTTCAACCCTTTACCCATCCTGGCGTGCAGCTCAGGTCAGACCTGCCGAGGCACTTCGTTATGACTAACCAGACTGTCTTATCGTGCCAGTCGCTAAGCAAATCTTTTGTTGACGGCGGCTTACAGACTGAAGTACTAAGAGGCATTGATCTGTCCGTTCAAGCGTCAGACAGACTGGCTATTGTTGGCAGTTCTGGTTCAGGCAAAAGCACCTTATTACATCTGCTTGGCGGTCTGGACACGCCAACTGAAGGAGATGTCTTCATCAAGGGTCAAGCCATCAGCAAATTATCGGTTACAGCACTCAGTCGGCTACGCAATCACGCCTTAGGCTTTGTCTATCAGTTTCATCATCTACTGCCCGAATTCAGTGCAGTGGAAAATGTTGCCATTCCGCTAGTGATCGCTGGGAAAAAGCCCTCTCTTGCGGAAAAAGAAGCCGCTGAACTGCTCAGTCGCGTTGGCTTGTCTCATCGACTGAGCCACAAACCTGGCGAATTATCTGGTGGTGAACGACAACGTGCCGCACTGGCGCGAGCCTTGATTACCAAACCTGCCTGTCTTCTGGCCGATGAGCCGACAGGCAACCTGGATCACCGCACCGCTGAGGGAATTTTTGACTTGATGATGGATCTCAATGCGCAATCAGGCACGGCGCTGGTCATTGTCACTCACGATATTGGCCTTGCCAAACGAATGGACAAAACATTGATGCTGATGGATGGTGAATTGGCTAGTGCAAACTTGGATTTGTAACTTTTTGGACTTTTTGCGCTTAAGCAACATCAAAGCTCAGTATTAATCACCGCGACGATTGCGTTGTAAGCGTTGCAACCAGCTGCGAATCACGACCAGCCGCCAAATCAATCTGACAAAAACAATACCTGCCAGTGCCGCCAATAGACCGTTGATAAAACTACCCAGCAATAACGGCTTCCAGATCAGCAAGAACTCACCGGTAAACCATTCCAGCGACAAGTTGAAGCGATAAGAGCCCGGCGGAATTTCCAGAATCCAAGCCCCCAACCGATAAGAGGTGTAAAAAATCGGTACAAAGGTAAATGGGTTGGAAATCCACACAGCCATCACTGCGATAGGTAAATTGACGCGTAGCCAGATGCACAATGCTGCCGCAACCACCATCTGGCCAATCATGGGCATTACCCCCAAAAACAAGCCAATCGCCAAGCCACCCGCCACCGAACGACGATTAAGGTGCCACAGCCTGGGCTCTGTCAATCGTGCACCAAAGCGCTGCATGTGTGGATGCTCGCGCATTTTTGCGTGATCTGGCATGATGCGTTTAAGGAATTTGCGAGGCATGATGTCTCAGCATGGATGGGTAATCGGCGGTCATTATAGGGATATATGATTAAAAGTGCTATTGCATTTGTTGCTGGCTGTATAGCAGTTTTGCAGTTACCAGCGCTGCCGGATCCGCTGTGGCTACTGCCGGCAACTGGCATACTGTTGCTGAGTCTGTGGCTCAGACAAACACTCTTGTTTTGCTTCACCTTTGCTGTCCTTTGGACCTGTTTACACAGTCAGCAGCGTCTGAATGATCGGCTTGCCTCTGATCTGCAAGGCCAGGATATGCAAATCACTGGCGTGATTGCATCCGTCCCTCAAAGGCAAGGACGTCGCCTTCGATTTGAATTCAAACCAGACCAGCAGATACCTGTGTCAAAAATCCGCTTGAACTGGTATCAGACCCCCGATATTGTCCCTGCCGCCGGTGAACGCTGGCAACTCACTGTTCGCCTGAGAAAACCATTTGGCATGCAAAATCCCGGCGCCTTCGACTATGAAGGCTGGCTGTTTCGTGAAGGCATCGCAGCCACAGGTTATGTCAGACCCGATCCTGCAAATGGTCGGCTAGAGGCGGCTCCCAGATACTCAGTCAATCACCTGCGAATGCAGATTGCCGAGCAGCTGCAGCACCAGGGAAACTCTGAATTCACTCCCTTGCTTCAAGGATTATCTGTGGGTCTGCGTGATCAAATGACCACCGAGCAATGGCAAATACTGCAAAAAACCGGTACCAGTCATCTGCTGGCCATTTCCGGATTGCATATTGGCCTTGCTGCAGGCATCGGCTTTTTCATGGGTCGCTGGTTATGGTCGTTAAGCACTCGACGCTTGCTTAGCCTGCCGGCGATGCATGCCGGTGCAATTTCAGCCATAGCGTTTGCCCTGGCTTATGCATTGCTGGCTGGTCTGTCAATTCCAACCCAGCGAGCACTTATCATGATCTCGGTGATGATGTTGTCACTCATCCTTGGCCGAAAAGCGTTCAGTTTGCAAACGCTCGCACTAAGTATGATTATCGTGACCTTAATTGATCCATTTTCAGTACTGTCAGCGGGTTTCTGGCTGTCTTATGCCGCCGTATTCATCATCATCTTTGTAACACGCAACTACACACCCGCACCGACAAAACAATGGTTGAAAATTCACCTGTGGATTGCACTTGGCCTGTCGCCACTATTGATGCTGTTTTTTCAACACACATCATTGATTTCACCACTGGCTAATTTGCTGGCCGTTCCACTGGTCAGTTTACTCGTGGTGCCACTGCTGTTGTTGATGATTGTAATGTTCGCCATATCCGAAAGTATTGCCAGCTTGCTGCTAAGCGTGGTGCTGTGGCTGATGGACATCCTGTGGCGATGGTTGGATTGGCTGGCCAGCAGTCCAATAGCCACTTGGGAAGTACCTCACCTACCCATTAGCATTATTTTGTTGTTATGTGCGGCAACGCTGCTGCTGTTGGCGCCCAGAGGCATACCGGCACGCTGGCTTGGCCTAACAGCTTTGTTACCGTTGTTGTTGTGGCAAGCGCAGCGACCGTCAGAGGATGCGTTCTGGTTGACGATGCTGGATGTTGGTCAAGGTCTGTCGGTTGTCATTCATACCGCGAACCACAGTTTGGTGTTCGATACCGGACCACGTTTCGGCCGTAACTTCAATACCGGTGATGCTGCGGTATTACCCTATCTCAATTTCAGAGGCACAGGCAAACTGGACATGCTGATGATTAGTCATGGTCATAATGACCATATCGGCGGCGCCGAAGCGGTGATCCGACAGATTCCGGTGAGACGCATTCTAACCGGCACAGAAGAGGCACTGCCCAAGGCTGAACGCTGTTATAAAGGTCAAAAGTGGCAATGGGATGGGGTGATATTCGAGGTACTGCACCCACCGAAACATTGGCATGCATCGTCCAATGAAATGTCCTGCGTCCTGAAAATCAGTAATCGACACGGCAGTGTTTTGTTGACCGGAGATATCGAGTCAAGGGCTGAAAGACTGTTAGTGCAAACGCAGTCAGACTACCTCAATGCTGACGTATTACAGGTACCTCATCACGGCAGCATCACCTCATCCAGTGAGGCATTTATTTCAGCCGTAAATCCCACAGCTGCCTGGATCCCCAGTGCGTACCGTAACCGCTGGCAATTTCCTCATGACATTGTCAGACAACGTTATGAAGATCAGGGTGTCGAGCTGTTCAACACAGCCGACAGTGGCGCCTTATTAATGCGCTTTGACGGATCCCAGTGGTCACCCGTTCGCTGGCGAGTCCATGCTAGACGCTTATGGACAGCTGACGCTACTGAATGATTGCAAATTCACGTATCATGAGTGGATTATTCTGATTGCAGGACTGAAACACTATGCTGGAGCTATTCAAAGCAGGTGGCTGGTTAATGCTGCCATTGTTTGCCTGTTCGGTCATCGCCATTGCTATCATCGCAGAGCGCTTCTGGAGTTTGCAGCAAAAGCGCATCGCACCACCCGGATTGATCACCCAGATTTGGCAATGGTTACGCTACGACCAAGTGGATCAGACAAGAATCCTCTCGCTGCAGCAAAATTCGCCTCTGGGTCAGATATTGGCCGCAGGATTGATTAACCGCAACAGTCCCCGAGACATCACCAAAGAAAGCATTGAAGATACCGGTCGACATATCACCGTCCAATTGGAAAGAAATCTTAATACCCTTGGCACTATCGCTGCCATTGCACCGCTGATTGGTTTGCTTGGCACAGTGATCGGCATGATCAAGGTATTTGCAGTCATTACCACCGAGGGAGTTGGCAATCCTGAAGTCCTCGCGGGCGGTATCTCAGAAGCCTTAATTACCACCGCCACAGGCTTGGTAGTGGCTATTCCCGCTGTTATCTTTTATCGCTACTTTCGCGGCAGGGTCAATCGACTGGTGGTGAGCATGGAAGAGCAAGCCATGAAACTGATTGAAATGCTGCACGGTGATAGAGATTACGATCCAGACGCAGGCAATCATCAGTGAAGTTACTGCCCAACAAAGCTGAAGAACCAGATGTCAATCTGACCCCAATGATTGATGTGGTGTTTTTGCTGCTGCTGTTCTTTATGGTTTCTACCAGTTTTGTGCGCGAAAGTTCTCTGAAGGTTGACTTACCGGAAGCCAATAGTGAACGTCTTGAGGCCATCGAGTCGCCGATTGATATCGTGATTCAGGCCAACGGCCAGTTTCTGATTAATGATAGAGAATTGAGCGAATTCTCCCGTGAACGATTACGGCAACTTCTCAAAGACGTCGTCGGCGACCAGGCAGATCCGCATATTGTGATCAGTGCTGATGCCAGTGCTGAATATCAGCATATTGTCACCGCCATGGATGTCGCCCAAATGCTAGGCTACACACGATTAACGCTGGCAACACGCCAAACCAATAACGAAACCCCATGAAACGAACTGCACTCGAAATGAGCGCTTTGGAACTCTACCGGCGCTTGCTCAAATACGTTAAACCCTACTGGCCAGCATTTGCCGCGGTGGTCGCAGCAATGGTGGTCTATGCCGGCACACAGACCGGCATGGCCGCGATGATGAAGCCGCTGATGGACGGTAGTTTTGTCGAGCGGGACCCCACCATTATCAAGCTGGTACCGATTGCGCTGATTGGTATTTTTATCATTCGCGGTATTTCCGACTTTCTAACCAGCTATGGCCTTGGCTGGATTGCCCGAAATGTCATCAAGTCACTGCGTGAAGACATGTTTGATCGGCTAATCAGCCTGCCCGCTAGTTTCTATGACAAAAGCTCATCGGGTCAGTTGATGTCAAAACTGCTCTACGATGTTGAACAAGTCGCCAGCGCCGCAACAGATGCTATCCTGAGTATCATTCGTGACTCTATGATTATCATTGGCCTACTCGCCTGGATGATTTATCTCAACGGCTTTTTGTCGTTGATTATCCTGCTGACCACACCGGTGATTGGGCTAATGGTCTATCAAGTGAGCAGCCGCTTTCGCCGCCTGAGCAAAAACATCCAGGACTCAATGGGCGATGTCAGCCATGTCTCCAGTGAAATCATTGACGGACATCGTGAAGTCAAAACATTTGGCAGCCAATCCTATGAGATCAAGCGCTTTGACAAGGTGAATCAGCTGAATCGCCGGCAACGCATGAAAAAAATTGCCACGGATGCCATCAGCCAGCCTCTGATTTCGTTCATTGCTGTGCTCGGACTTGCCATTGTCATTTATCTGGCGACACTGCCGCAAATGCTGGAAAGCATCACCGTCGGCACGTTTATCTCTTTCATCACCGCCATGTTTATGATTATGTCGCCATTGAAAAGTCTGACCAAGGTTAACGCCAAGTTGCAGGCAGGCATCGCCGCTGCAGAGAGTATTTTTGCGTTAATTGACGAGCAACCCGAACAAGAAACTGGTCACAAAACACTTGGCCGTGTCGAGGGGCACATAGAATATCAGAACGTTGCTTTCAGCTACGATCGCAGCAAAGGCAAGGTTCTTAACGATATTTCCTTTAAGGTGGCGCCAGGACAAACCATTGCATTTGTCGGGCATTCTGGCAGCGGTAAAACCACGCTGGTCAGTCTGCTGGCACGATTCTACAACCCTACTGAGGGACAAATTCTCATAGACGGCATCGATTGCCAGGAAATCGTGCTGGCCGATCTTCGCAAACAAATTTCTTTGGTCAACCAACAGGTGATTCTGTTTAACGACAGCATTGCTAACAACATCTGTTATGGTCAATCTGAGCCAATATCAGAAGAACGGATCATTGAAGTCAGCAAAGCGGCGCATGCTTGGGACTTTATCCGTAAACTGCCGGACGGTCTGAATACGCAGGTTGGCGAAAATGGTGTCTTACTATCCGGCGGTCAACGGCAACGACTGGCAATTGCCCGCGCGTTGTTGCGAGATTCACCGATTTTGATTCTCGATGAAGCCACGGCCTCCCTCGATACTGAAGCTGAACGACATATTCAGGCAGCACTGGAAAACCTGATGCAATCAAGAACCACGCTGGTCATCGCGCATCGGCTGTCAACCATCGAAAAAGCCGATCTCATTATCGTCATGCATAATGGTGAAATCATTGAAACAGGCACGCACCAGCAACTGCTGACATTGAATCAACACTACGCGCAATTGCACCGCCTGCAATTTCAGGATCGATAAGCAGCATGCAGTGGCTCAGCGAACGCTGGTATCGTCGTTCACTGCTTGCAAGGCTGTTGTGGCCGCTCAGCCTGCTCTATAGAAGTGTCATTTTCCTGCGTCGAATCAGCTTTCAAACAGGGCTGATGCAGCAAAAAACACTACCGGTTCCGGTCATTATTGTGGGTAATATCACTGTGGGCGGCGCTGGCAAAAGTCCGCTGGTGATCTGGTTGGCCAAGCAACTTCACATGGCAGGCTACAGCCCGGGAATTATCAGTCGTGGCTATGGTGGTTCGGGGCCTTTTCCATTTGCCGTTCAAGTCACCAGTCAAGCTGAGCAATGTGGTGACGAACCGCTGATGATTCATCAACACAGCGGTTATCCTGTGGTGGTCGATCCTGATAGGTGTCGAGCCGGGCAATATTTGCTGGCTCAGCATCCGTGTGATGTCATCATTGCTGATGACGGCCTGCAACATTATCGGCTCGCCAGAGATATCGAAATTGTTGTCATTGATGGCGCTCGCACCTTCGGCAATCACTTGTTACTGCCCGCAGGACCGTTACGTGAGCCTATCGATAGACTGAAAACTGTTGATTTCCTGGTATGTAACAGCGGCGATTATCCTGAGGCGTTTCGAATGGATCTAAACGCCAGTATCGCCATTAACCTGCTGAGCGATGCGTCTAAATCATTAAGTTCATTTACAGAACAGCCCTTGCATGCAGTGGCGGGTATTGGTCATCCACAACGGTTTTTTCAGATGCTTAAAGCGGCGGGGCTATCGTTTGACGAGCATGCGTTTGCCGATCATCATACGTACCAGCCCGCTGATCTGACCTTCTCTGATACAAGGCCAATACTGATGACTGAAAAAGATGCGGTAAAATGCCGCTCGTTTGCCAGCGCAGACATGTGGTACGTGCCGGTTGAGGCGGAACTTCCTATGCTACTGAAAGACACTATCTGCGAAAAACTGAGGAATTTAAACCATGGATAATCGCCTACTCGACATTCTGGCTTGCCCTGTGTGCAAAGGAAGTCTGAACTATCACAAAGCCGAACAGGAATTGGTGTGTCCTGCATGCCGACTGGCCTACCCGATCAGAGATGATATTCCGGTGATGCTACCAGAAGAAGCGCGCGAATTATCCGCTGAAGAATCTGCCTGATGTCGCTATCTTTCCAAGTTGTTATCCCTGCAAGGTATGCCTCCAGCCGCTTGCCAGGTAAACCGCTCAGGGATATTGCTGGCAAGCCCATGATTGAGCATGTTTATGAGCGGGCCATGGAAAGCAAGGCACAAGCAGTAATCATCGCCACAGACGATCAACGTATTGCCGAAGCCGCGGCAGCATTTGGAGCTGATGTGTGCATGACATCGGCAAATCACCCCTCCGGCACAGATCGTTTGGCAGAAGTTGCGCGGCTTAGGGGGTTTTCCGATCAGGATATTGTTGTCAATGTTCAGGGGGATGAACCCTGCCTGCCAGCACAGCTTATCAATCAAGTCGCCGAAGATTTATCAATTCACCACGAAGCTGCGATTGCGACCTTGTATGCGCCGATAACCGATCCACAAGAAGTTTTTGACCCGAATGTGGTCAAGGTCGTTACAGATGCGCAGGGCTATGCACGCTACTTCAGCCGAGCTCCAATACCTTGGTTGAGAAATTATTTTGCAACTGATGAAGTGCTTCCAGAACCACTACCACACAAACGTCACATAGGCCTCTATGGCTATCGATGCCGGTTTTTGCATCAGTACAGCAGCTTGGAGCCATGCATGCCTGAACAGGCTGAATCATTGGAGCAGCTTCGAGCAATATTCTACGGTTATCACATTCACATGACCGAGGCAGCAGTTGCCACAGGCCATGGCGTGGATACCGAACGGGATTTAGCGATTGTCAGGCAGTTGCTCGGTAAGTAATTGCTCAATGCCCAGAGCCTGTGCATCTGCATGTAACTCACCATCACTGTCAAATACTTGAAGGGTATAGGTAACAGGAACCTGCCGGTGCCCTTGTCCGTATTGACTAGGCTGAATACTTGAGCCCGGATCCAGCACCTGAAGCACCAGCTCGCAGCCGTCCAACAGCTCTATGATCTCGCATCGCTGTTTATGGAAGGTAACCTGCACACCAATCAAGGCGAGCAGGTCATCGCATAAAAATTTATTTTTCGCTCGCATCCGCTGGTCGGCTCTCGTCACTCACCACATTGTTTTCTTTGTGTTGCGTGCCATTATCTGCCGATGCCGGAGTTTTTGCTAGCTCTGTCTCTGAAGCACTTTCATTAGAGCGGCTGGTTGAACCTCGTCGACGCCGATTTGTTGCGCTGGAAGATCCGCTTGAACGAGCACGACGAGGTTTGGCTTGTTTGACCGTATTGCCATCTACTTCGGGTACAGCTTCGGCAGGCACATAGTTGCCATCTACTTCAGGCGCGGGTTCCGGTATCGCATTGCCGTCAACTTCTAGTGCTGGCACTGGCATCACATTGCCTTTTTCCAGCGGCGTATTTTCTTTGACTGCACTCTCCTCGCCCTCCGAACGACCGCCACGACGACGACGGCCACCACGACGTGAGCGACGGCCATTTGCACGGCCTTTGCCATCATCATCAACCTCTGGCTTTGCTGGCTCAGCTGTCGCTGATTTTTTACTGTCAGCGTCTGACTTTCCTGAAACCTGAGTTGTGCTGTTGTCGGCTGTGTCCGGGTCATTGCGACGCGAACGTGGACTTCTGCGATTACTGCCGCGCGAACGCGACCGCTTGGGTCTTGAGGCAGATTCATCATTGCTGTCAGCCTGTTTTTGCTGATTGTCAGTTATCTCTTGATTCTGGGTGTTTTGCCCTGTCAGCACACTGAGCAAACGCTTGAGCAGGTTGGGTTTTCTGTCCTGGGCCGGCACTTCGGCTTTTTCAACCACCGGCGCAGGCGCAACAGGAGATATGCCAGTGACAGCGGG